>JAQBEG010000819.1:0-3952 GCA_032123985.1 Deltaproteobacteria bacterium | reverse complement strand
GAGCCAGGAAGGGTTCGAGCTGTTCGCGAATGACTTCATGAAGCAGAGTCTTTTCGGGCTCGTGGCGTTCGTATCGGATGGCGGTAAGGCGTCCACCGGGACCCTGAGAGCAAGGGCTCTTCCAGCCATAGCAAGCGTCATGCCGAGGTCACCATGACGCTGAAACGATTCAGATGCAGCCGGTCGACCGCGTGTGCAGGCCCGCTGCTTTTCCGTTGCCTCAAACGACGTCCGAATCGAGGCCGCCGGTTCGCGCGATCGGCGAAACCGTGCGGACTCCTCGGCGTCGAGGATCGCGCAATCATCGCAGTCGGAAAGTTGGCCGACCTGGCGGAATTGCGGCGTCGAGCTCAGCGCCGAACCCAAGCGCTGAATGAAAGTGGCCGACCCACTGTGTCCACGGCGAACCCTGTTGAGCCGCCGCGCCCGTCGACGCTGATCGGCAAAAAGAGAGCGAGCGGTTTTCGCTCAGATCACAGACGCTCTTCCCATTCGTCAAACGGCTCCCAGGCCGCATAGACTCCTCGTTGCCCGCTGTCGGATTGTTCTTTGAACAATGGGGAAGAACAGCAAAGGGAAGCAGCTTGATGGTCAAGCGAAATCTCTAACCCAACGGCTGGTGTCGGAATTTTGGGCTTGCCAGGATTCTGACCGCTTACGCATCGCGAGGTGCATATTGCACGGAATCACTACCCATTGCGAGACTGAATCTTCGTCTAGATTCGGCCTACCATTGCTCGTTGATCGATCGAGTGCTGCAAGGAAAAGCTCAATGATTTCAGGGCGGACCGATTCTGAGAACGCACAGCAGCAGCGTCGAAATCCTAGAGACAGTGCTGCTCGGGATGTGCGCGCAGTTTTGAGTCTACTTTGAGTCGCACCCTTTTGGCGATCCGAAATCATCAATGATTCCGGTTATATAGTGGTGGAGGCGGCGGGGATCGAACCCGCGTCCGAATTGCGTCCAACGAACGCGTCTACGTGTGTAGTCTCCGCTTGATTTCGGATGCATCAGGTGAAGAGACGAACCAAACACATCCTAGTTCGACGTGATCTCACTCCCGGATACGGCCGAGCAGCGCTCGGGAGCCAGTCCTCATTATTACATCCGCGACCCATTAGAGGACGTCATGGACGGATGTCGCTAGTTCCTAAGGTTTAGTTAGGCAGCGAGAGCGTAGTTATCATCGGCATTTATAATTACCAATAATTGCACCGGTTTAACGAGGTGGGTACGACCTCGACACGCAGCGTTCGGCTTCTTCAACCCGTCGAAGCCAAATCGCCCCCACAAGCGAGCGAAGTTAGTCACGAAACCGGATTCGGCAACCTCGTTCGAGAAATGAGCACCTTGCCCCTAGGGGCTCGACGGTTTCATCCATGCCGAGCTGCTGAATTCGGAGCAGTTCAAGTCCACTGTTCACGGCGTCGATGCGAGGATCTGTCCCTTTTTCGACAAATTGCGGAGACCGCTAGCGATGGCCCGACCCAATCTCCTCAAGATCGACGATGTGCTGCTCCGGACAGCCTCGGTCGTCGGCTGCGTCTGGCTACTTGGATCGCTGACGTGGACCGCGATCGCGCTCAACGACGGGCACGGAATGGGGCGGACGATTGCGCTCTTGACTGTTTTCGCTTCGGCGCCGCTCGGCCTGTGGTTCGCTGGCTTGAAACTTCGCCGCCGTGAAGATCGAGCCTGGGCCTTGCACCAACTGGTCGACGATCACGTCGAGATCTCCGCTTTGGACCTGCTGCGCAATTCGGACTTCACGACCGCCACTCTCGGACTCGCGATTCGCGATCTCAACAACTCGGGCGCGGTCTTTCTCGTCTGGGATCGCAAAGCGGACGTCGTGCAGGACGGTCGGCTCCGAAGCGCGCGCGTTCTGGTCGAGGATTGCGGGGCCTGTGGCGCGAAGGTTTCCTTGAGCCTTCGCATCGGTGACATCGCCTCGGCGCGATGCCCCTTCTGTCACGATCCGCTCGGTGTGGAACGCCACACGGAGGAGAAGGCGCAGCTGATCGACGAGCTCGATACCGACCCTGAAATCAAGAGCTCGCAAAATCGCAAGGGCTCGAATTTCTCCGTCGGAATCTTTGCGCTTCTCACCATCATCTTCTGGCCACTCGGCATCGCGTACGCGTTCTGGACCTGGCGCGCGAGCCAATCCGCCAGCTGATTCGTTCGAACCTCTGGATCTCAACGAGCCCAGCGCGTGGACAACGATGTTCCTGGCTGATCGACTTCTCCCCACTCCGCTGGCCATGTTCGCTGTGATACCGTCGCGAACGCCGTCGACTGATCGAGCGGCTGCCGGAGGATTCTCGCTTGGCTGGCAAAGTCGCTCTCGTCGTCGTCGGACTCATGCTGATCTTCGCTGTCTGGTTCAAATATGTTAGTCTCGGCGGCCTCGGCCAACACGAAGCGCCGGGCGTCGTGACCGCACAGGCGCGGCCCGCCAGCGTCGTTGCCGATAGCGCGTACGCGGTCGCCGCAGCCGCCGACGAGATGCTCGTCGCGAGACCCAAACAGATTCTGTTCGGCGATCTCCATGTACATACGACCTTTTCCTTCGACGCATTCATGATCAGCCTGCCGCTCCAGGGCGGAGAAGGAACTCACCCACCGGCCGATGCTTGTGACTTCGCGAGATTCTGTTCCGCACTGGACTTCTGGTCGATCAACGATCACGCGGAAAACATCTCGCAACGCCATTGGCGCGAGACCGTTGAATCGATCCGGGCCTGCAACGACGTCTCCGGAGCGGGCGCAACGCCCGACACGGTCGCCTTTCTCGGTTGGGAATGGACCAATGTCGGATCGACGCCCGCGAATCATTACGGACACAAGAACGTCGTGCTGCGCGACCTCGAAGACGACCGAATCCCCGCGCGGCCGATTGGATCACTCGCAACCCGCAAGCGCATCATGGGCGCCAACCCCTTCGGTGGCATCGCGACGGGTGCCTTCCTTCATGCTACGGGCGATGAGCGAATGAATTCTCTCGCGACGCTCTTCGCGGAACAAGGAGCGCTCGAGGTCTGTCCGCTCGGGGTTCCGGTTCGTGAACTCCCCAGCGATTGTCTCGAGATGGTCGACACGCCGGATCTGCTCTTCGACAAGCTCGACGATTGGGGCGTCGAATCGATCGTGATCCCGCACGGGACGACCTGGGGATTCTATACACCGCCCGGATCGGATTGGGCGAAGCAGCTCGTCGGGCGGCTGCACGATGACGATCGACAGACGCTCTTCGAAATCTATTCGGGCCACGGAAACTCGGATCAGTTCAGCAACTATCGCGCGGTGGTCTACGACGAAGATGGGAATGCCCGCTGTCCCGAACCGACAGCGAATTACCTCCCGACCTGTTGGCGGGCGGGGGAGATCATTCAGGAGCGCTGTCTGGCCGACGGCGAATCCGAAGCCATCTGCAGCGAGCGCGCGGTCGTCGCACGACAGCACGCAGTCGACGCGGGTCCGCAGGCGCATCTCGCGGTTGCCGGGGTCGACGCCGCCGAGTGGCTCGATGCTGGACAGTGTCGCGACTGTGATGAGCCCGCGTTCAATTACCGACCCATGGGTGCCGCGCAGTATGTGACGGCCCTTTCGAACTTCGACACGCCGACCGGAGAGCCGCGCCGATTTCGCTTCGGCTTCATGGCCTCGAGCGACAATCATTTTGCGCGTCCCGGAACCGGCTACAAGGAAGTCCATCGACTCGGATTCACGGAGTCCCGAGCAGGCTCACGCGACCCCAGCGACACGACGCTGGCGGCCGTTCTTCCACCGACCGAGGCGCCCTCTTCCGAGTCCCGCGTGTGGGATCCGGAAACTTCCGAACTCAAGGGCTTCGCGCTGATGGAGATGGAGCGGCAGGCCTCTTTTTTCATGACTGGAGGACTGACCGCTGCACATTCAGATGACCGTCAGCGCGAATCGATCTGGGAC
>JAQBEG010000818.1:0-4131 GCA_032123985.1 Deltaproteobacteria bacterium | reverse complement strand
CTCGTAGCCCCGACCGGCAGCGGGAAAACGCTTGCGGCTTTTCTAGAAGCTATCGATCGGCTTGGCCGACTACCGGATGATGCCGAGCCTGGTGTACGCGTTCTCTACATCTCTCCGCTCAAAGCGTTGGTATACGACATCGAGCGAAATCTTCGGTCCCCGCTGGCTGGGATCGCGGCGGAGGCCGAGGTTGATTCTCCGGATGGCGAAACTGTTTTGTTTCGACCCCCGCGCGTTGCAATTCGGACCGGTGACAGTTCTGCAAAGGATCGAAGACAGCAGGGCAAGAATCCGGCCGAAATCCTGGTGACGACGCCGGAGTCCCTCTATCTGATTCTGGCCTCCCAACAGCGCGAAACCCTTCGAACGGTCGAGACGATCATCGTCGACGAAATTCATGCGCTCGCGCCCACCAAGCGTGGCATTCATCTGGCACTCTCCCTCGAACGGGTTGCGCGCCGTTGCGACAACGGCGATCCGCAGAGAATTGGATTGTCGGCCACGGCTCGGCCAAGCGACGAGATCGCCCGTTTTCTTGCGGGCGATCGAGCGGTCGAGATCGTCGACACCAGTCGCGCGCCAGCGATCGAGCTGACGGTCTCGGTGCCGGTGCCCGATATGACGCGGCCTGAACTCGGAGGCCGACGCGATCCGGAAAACCCGGCTCGGGCGCTGCGTGCGACGGGCGATGGTGAGTCGGAGACGAGTCTCTGGCCGGCAATCTACCCAGAGCTGCTCGAGCAGATTCGCGCCCATCGCAGTTCGATCATCTTCGTGAATAGTCGAGGGCTGTGTGAACGCCTCGCGCATCGGCTGAACGAGCTTGCCGAAGAGCCGCTCGTGCGCGCGCATCATGGGAGTCTGGCGCATGAGAAGCGTCGGGACATCGAGGAGGCGCTCGCGCATGGTGAACTGCGCGCGATCGTCGCGACGAGTTCGCTCGAACTCGGGATCGACATGGCGGCGGTCGAGCTCGTGCTGCTCGTCGAGAGCCCTGGTGGGATCGCACGAGGTCTCCAGCGTATCGGTCGGGCGGGTCACGCGGTCGGTGAGACGAGCCGCGGCTTGATCTTCCCCAAGCACCGGGCGGATCTCCTCGAAGCGACGGTCGTCGCGAATGGCATGAGAAAGGGTGAGGTCGAGGCGATCCGTGTACCGCAGAACGCTCTGGACGTTCTCGCACAGCAGATCGTCGCGATCACAGCGGAAGAATCGATTACGGTCGATGAACTCGAGACTATCATCAAGCGTACGGCCGGTTATGCGAAGCTCGCTCGATCGAGTCTTCATTCGGTCCTCAACATGCTTTCGGGTCTGTATCCATCGACGGACTTCGCCGAGCTGCGACCGCGTATCCACTGGGATCGGGAGACCGACGTCCTCGAAGCGCGCGAAGGGGCGGGGCGGATTGCCTTGCTTTCGGGTGGCACCATCCCCGATCGTGGACAGTATGCGGTGCATCTCGGCCAGGGCGGGCCACGCATAGGAGAACTCGACGAGGAGATGGTTCACGAGACGAGGCCAGGCGATGTCGTGACGTTGGGCGCATCGAGTTGGCGGACCCTCGAAATAACACGCGACCGGGTGATCGTGGCGCCCGCACCCGGTGAGCTCGGGCGTCTCCCGTTCTGGCGTGGAGATGGGCCCGGGCGTCCGATCGAACTCGGGCGCGCGCTAGGACGTTTTACGCGCGAAATTCTTGATCTCCGCGAACGTTCAGAACGTCGAGCCTGGTTGGAAGCCGACTATGATCTCGATGACCATGCCGCGGGAAATCTGCTCGACCATCTAGAGACTCAGGAGGAATGGACGGGCAGTTGTCCGACCGATCGGCGGATCATCGTCGAGCGCTTCCGGGATGAGCTCGGAGATTGGCGGGTTTGCATCCTCTCGCCGTTTGGATCACGAATTCATGCGCCCTGGGCGCTCGCGATATCGGCTCGTCTAGCGGAGCGCGGGGAGTTCGATGCTCAGCCGCTCTGGACGGACGACGGCATCATGTTCCGGTTTGCGGATGCAGATCGTCCGCCGCCGACCGATCTCTTCGTGCCCGGCCCGGATGAAGTCGAAGATCTCGTCGTGGATCAACTCGGAAGTTCCGCGCTCTTCGCTACGCAGTTTAGAGAGAACGCCGCACGTGCACTATTGCTCCCACGTCGTCGACCGGGCACACGAACTCCGCTCTGGACGCAACGGCTGCGAGCCCAGAATCTTCATTCGGTCGCGAAGAACTACCCGGATTTTCCGATCATGCTCGAGACATACCGCTCCTGCATGCAAGATGTCTTCGATCTTCCGGGGCTCGTCGAGCTTCTGTCCGGAATCCGATCACGCGAAATCGCGATCGACGACGTAGAAACACCATCGGCCTCGCCCTTCGCCCGCTCCCTCGTATTCGCCTACACCGCAACCTACTTGTACCAGCTCGACATGCCGGCGGCAGAGCGACGGACACAGGCGCTATCGCTCGACAAAGAGATGCTGCGCGAACTGCTTGGCGCGGAGGCGCTCCGTGCGCTTCTCGACCCGGCCGTGATCGATGGGATAGAATCGCGTCTTCAGGCATTGGATCAAGAATTGCGAGCTCATCATGCGGACGGGCTGCACGATACGCTTCGACGTGTCGGGGATCTCGACGGAATCGAGCTACGCGCCCGGTTCAAAGGCGAAACGGTCGAGCTGGATACCGCTCGAGATCGACTGCAGGCAGCGCGGCGCGTCGCGAAGGTCGAGATTGCGGGACAGACTCGCTGGATCGCAGCGGAGGACGCCGCGATCTACCGCGATGCGTTAGGAGTCGCGCCGTCGACGGGATTGCCCGCTGCATTTCTCGAACCCGCCAACGCACCTCTCGAACAGCTCTTGATGCGATTCGCGCGGACGCATGGTCCCTTCGCGACACACGCTGTGGCCTCTCGCTTTGGCCTGCTTCCGGCACAGATCGAGCCGATCCTGGCAGCGCTCGCCGCGCAGGGCAGACTCATTGCGGGCGAGTTCGACCCCCGTGGTCAGGGCCGCGAATGGTGTGACAAGGATGTTCTCCGTCGCATCAAGCGCGGCACGCTCGATCGACTGCGGGACGAGATCTCTCCGGTCTCTGCGGATGTGCTCTGTCGTTTTCTGTTGGACTGGCATGGCATAGGGGCTGGGCACAAAGGCGTCTCGCATCTCGAAGAGGCGATCGATCTACTCGAAGGTCTGCCGCTCTCGTTCGCCGAACTGGAAAGATCGATCCTGCCCGCGCGTATCCCAAATTTCGAAGCGAGAATGCTCGACGAACGAGGCGCGCTGGGACAACTGGTCTGGGTCGGCTGTCGCGCGATTGGAGAGAAAGACGGGCGGGTCGCGCTCTATCGCCGAGAGCGCATTGCGACGTTGCTCGATGCGCCTTCTCAGCCTGAGGATCTCGGGCCAGTTCAGCATGCCATCCTCGAGTTCCTGAAAGAAAAGGGTGCATCGTTCTTCACTGAGCTCAGGCAGCACATCGAAGTCGAGGCGACGGACGAGCTCTTCGAAGCACTCTGGGAACTCGTCTGGCACGGGCTCGTTACGAATGACACTTTTGCGCCGATTCGTGCGCTGGGACTTCAGCCTTCGCCCGGCCGACGCCGCGGTCGGCGCGCGCCTCCGAGCAGCACCGCGGGCCGCTGGTCACTGGTCGCAAAGCTGATCGTGAATCCGCCCACCCCGACCGAACGTCTGCATGCACGTACGAACCTTTTTCTTGAACGACACGGAATCGTTTCACGAGAAGCGATGACGATCGAGGCACAAGACGGCGGGTTTTCTGCAATCTACCCGGTGCTACGCGAGATGGAGGAAATGGGCCGCGTTCGTCGCGGACATTTTTGGCTCGGGATGACGAGCGCGCAGCTGGCGATTCCCGGTGCTGTCGATCGGCTCCGCTCTCTAAGAAGTCCGGACAAAAAGTCGCCGGCGGTGTTGTTGGCCGCGACGGATCCTGCGCAGCCCTATGGTGTGCTGCTCGAATGGCCCGAGGTGTGCCACGATGGCGCTCGGCCGCGACGCGCAGTCGGCACCGCGGTCGTTCTCGTCGACGGCCAGCCCGGCCTCTTCGTCGATCACGGCGGGCGACGTTTGCGAACCTTCAAGGCCGAGACCACAGAGGAG
>JAQBEG010000817.1:0-3034 GCA_032123985.1 Deltaproteobacteria bacterium | reverse complement strand
GGCGCGAGAGGGTTTTCGCGATTTGTTCAGCAGTTTGGCTCTCGACCGGATCGCCACATATATGACAATGTTGGCGGCCCGTGCGCGCCCACAAAACGCGTAGGTAATCGGAGATTTCGGTAATCGTTCCAACGGTCGATCGGGGATTGTTCCCGGTCGTCTTCTGTTCGATCGAAATCGTGGGTGAGAGTCCACGAATGGTTTCATAGCGAGGCTTTTCCATCTGGCCAAGGAATTGCCGCGCATAGGCGGAGAGGCTCTCGACGTAGCGACGTTGTCCCTCGGCGTAGAGCGTGTCGAAGGCAAGCGACGATTTGCCAGAGCCCGACACGCCCGTCATGACAACGAGCTTTTTCTTCGGGATATTCACATCGATCGACTTGAGGTTGTGTTCTTCCGCACCGCAAATTTCGATGTGATCGAGTTCTACGGGGGCGGAAGACGATCGACGGACGCTCTTTCGCGACTTCGCCTTCGAGCTTTTCTTGGTGGGGGGCATGGGACTCGCGAGAATAGGGAATGTGGGGCCGCGTGGCCGACCTGCGACTCCGATATGCTTGCGGGCGGCTAGCCCACCTCGGAAGAGGTGAGTCGGGGAGGGATTGAATGGGCGAATGGCTAGCAGGGTTGGGGCTGGGCGATTGGCTCGCCGAGGCGGCCGATCTCGGGGTCGTGCTGCTCGCCGCGGTCGTCGTGTATTTTGTGGTGCGTTGGGCTCTCGAGCGGGCGGTACGGCGATTCGCCGAGAGTACATCGACCCACTGGGATGACGAATTAGTTAGGGCCGGGGTCTTCAGTCGTATCGCTCATATCGCGCCGGCTTTTGTCGTCTATTACGGGATGGGTTTCTTCCCGGAGATTCCGGAACAGATCGCCGATGGAATTTCTCGTGTCGCCATCGCCGTCATGATCATCGTGGGCGCGCTCGGCTTGTCGAGCTTTCTGCGCGCCGCGGAAGCGATCTACAACGGCCTCCCCGAGTATCGAGAGCGGCCGATCAAGGGCTACCTACAGGTCGTATCGATCCTCATCTATCTACTCACTGGCCTCCTGGTCCTCGCTGCGCTGATGAACCGATCGCCCTGGATCTTCGTGTCTGGAATAGGGGCGATGACCGCCGTCTTGCTCCTGGTCTTTCGCGACACGATTCTGTCGTTGGTCGCGAGTATCCAGATCGCGAGTAACGACATGATTCGCGTGGGCGACTGGATCGAGATGCCCGAACTCGGAGCGGATGGAGATGTCATCGAGGTCGCGCTGCATACGGTGAAAGTGCAGAACTGGGATATGACCATCACGACGATCCCGACGCATCGTCTGATCAATGACTCGTTCAAGAACTGGCGTGGCATGTCGCTCTCCGGGGGGCGGCGGATCAAACGATCGATCAGCATCGACTTGCAGACCATCCGATTCCTGACCGAGGAAGAAATTTCGCGCTTCGAGAGTTGGGCGCTGCTGAAAGACTACATACGGGCCAAACGCAGTGAGCTATCGGAGGCGAATGCCGCGCCGGGGCTCGACCCCGAAGTGTCCGCGAATATTCGTCGTCTCACGAATATCGGGACCCTCCGCGCCTGGATCTTGGCAACGCTGCGCTGTCATCCGCAGATCCACCAGACGGGACACACGTTGCTCGTCCGGCAGCTCGCGGTCGGCCCACAGGGCGTACCGATCGAGGTCTATTGTTTCTCGAAGGAAACGGCCTGGGTCAGCTACGAAGACATCCAGGCAGATCTCTTCGATCGGATCCTGGCGATCGTTCCGGAGTTCGGACTCAGGGTTTTTCAGGAACCGGCCGGTTCCGATCTCAGGCAATGCGCGGAGGATTCTCAATGACGATCGGATCGTTGGACGGAAAAGTGGCATTCATCAGCGGGGCGAGTCGCGGTATCGGCGCCGGATTGGCGGAGCGATTCGCTGACGCCGGGCTCCGACTCGTCCTCTGCTCTCGAACCTCGCCGGCGCTCGCTTCGAGCGAGACGGTAATCGCTGCGTCTGTTGATATGCGTGACGAGAAAGGCCTCGACGCACTCGTCGCTCAGGCCGAAGCACGGTTTGGCGCGATTGATCTGTGGGTCAACAACGCCGGCGTACTCGATCCGATTCAGCCGATTCGGGATGTCTCCCTCGCGGATTTTCGTGAGCATATCGACATCAATTTGGGCGGCGTGTTCGTCGGATCGCGGTCCTATGTGCGGCACCTTCGCCGCCTGAGGAAGGGTGGCGTGCTGATCAACGTGTCGTCGGGTGCCGCATGGAAACCGTACGCGGGCTGGGGAGCGTATTGTGCGAGCAAGGCCGGCGTCGAACGACTGACCGAGGTCCTGGCGGTCGAAGAGGCGGAGATCGGGCTGCGGGCACATTCGGTTGCGCCGGGCGTGATCGACACCGCGATGCAGTCGTTGATCCGCGCTTCATCGCCGGAGAATTTTCCAGAGGTCGAACGGTTTCGTGACCTTGAGCGGGACGGCAGCTTCAACAGTGCGCGATACGTCGCAAACGAATTTCTGGCGATCGCCTTCGATCCGGATCGCAAGCCGGACTCGGTCGCCGTGCGGCTGGAAGACGAATCTTCATCACCGAGCTGAGCGCGGCGGTCGATGGCCTAGCGTGGAATGCCACGTCGTGGCGGTTCAGACTCGACCTCGAAGCGGTCGTCGAAGGTGGGCGACGCTGAGTTCTCATTCGAATCGACCGAGGGGGCGAGCCTCATCGCTTCTGGGGTCGTCCCCTTCTCGGCTGGCAGCGAGGGTGTTGCCCCGGTGGTCGTCGGGGGCTGCAAGAAGCGCCAGATGAAATAAGCGCCCGTGCCCAGCGCAAGAACGACGATCACGAATGCGGCTCGGCGCGCTCGTCGACGCTCGCGACGCTTGTTCTCGATGGCCTGGATTCCGACTTCGGAAAGCTCGACGGGCGCGGTCGCTTAGGGATACCCCCCCCCCACGCCTGAGGGAAAGGACAGCAAATTAACGGTGAAGTTGTATGGGGATACGCTCTCATTCCACATCTGAATGAGCAGGTAGACCGCCGC
>JAQBEG010000816.1:0-3600 GCA_032123985.1 Deltaproteobacteria bacterium | reverse complement strand
GGCATGAACGAGTACCGAGATCTCTCGTTCACATACAACGAAGACGCGCCCTACCAAGCACTCCATACCATCACGCTGGACATACCTCCCGGGAGCTCGCTCGGCGGCGTCGTTAAGAACGGCGCCGGCAAATCCACGCTCGCGTCGATCATTCCGCGGCTCTATGAAGTCGAGGACGGACAAGTCTTCATCGACGGTGTGGACGTCAATCGAATTCGTTTGTCGGGCTTGCGGTCGGCCATCGCGATGGTTCCACAGGACTCGTTTCTCTTTTCACTGCCATTGCGTGACAACATCGCGTATGGGCTAGCCCCGGATGCATCGGACGAGGCGATCTACGCCGCTGCCGAACGGGCGCAGTTGGCGAGCGACGTCGAGGATCTTCCCGCCGGCTTCGACACTCTCGTGGGCGAACGCGGCGTGATGCTCTCGGGCGGACAACGTCAGCGGACGGCGCTCGCACGCGCGTTGGCGCTGAATCCGATCATCCTGATTCTGGATGACACGCTATCCGCGGTCGACGCGGAAACCGAGCGGCGCATCCAGGCCGGTTTGGACGAGGTCTTTGCGGGGCGCACCGTCGTTGTGATCGCCTCCCGGGTGAGCTCGGTGCGTGATCTCGATCAGATCGTGGTGCTCGATGGCGGACGAATCATCGAGCGTGGGAAGCACGACGAGTTGATGGCCCTCGGCGGTCTATACGCCCGCCTCGAAGCGGAGCAGGAGCACGACGAGGAACGATCTCGAATACAGGCGGAACTCGAGGCGGCTGGCGCGACTCTCGCGCTGGAGGAAATCGCATGAGTGAAGAGCCGCGCCGGAACGATGCGGAGAAAGATCCGCACGAAGAGGAAGCGCTCGGTCGGGCGTATGACGGTCGACTTTTGCTTCGCCTCTGGCCCTACGTTCGACCCTATCGCAGTCAAATTCTGCTCACGATCCTGATCTTCTTTCCGATTTTTCTTCTCGAGCTGGCGCCGGCAGCAGTGATTGCCGTTGGGCTGCACCAGATTCTGGCTCCGGAAGTGCCAGACGAAAAAGTCGAGCCTGGCGAGGTTCGGTTGGACGTTGGTACCTCGGGTGCTGGCGCGCCTGAGGCGTCGGGCATTGGATTTGGCGAGTTCTTCGAACCCGTCTTGAACTGGATGAACAGTCCTCCTGAGGGGTTCCCAAGCGAAATCTGGCTCGGGCTGATCTTCTTTGCCGTGACCGTACTTTTGACGCTGCTGACGTATACGCATCAGATCTTGATGGCGACGACCGGTCAGTATGCGATGCGCGATCTGCGGCGTCACGTCTTCAGTCATATCAATCGACTGCACATGAGTTTTTTCGATGTGATTCCGGTCGGCCGTCTGGTGACACGATCGACCAACGATGTCGAGAACGTGTCGGAGATGTTCTCCCAGGGTCTTGTCGCACTCGTGACCGATGTCATCAAGATGCTCGGTTTTGCGTTCGTGCTCTTCTTGTTGTCGCCCAAGCTCACGCTCTGGACCTTTGCGATCGTTCCCTTTCTTGCGATCGCCGCGGTCGTTTTCAGACTCAAGGTGCGCGACGCATTTCGCTCCGTCCGCGTGAAAATCGCACGAATCAACACCCATATCCAAGAGACCGTGACGGGCATGAAGGTCGTCCAACTCTTCAATCGCGAAGCGCGAAACATGGCCGATTTCGATCGGATGAACGCGGACCATCGCGATGCCTGGCACCAGTCCATCAAGTACGACTCGTTGCTCTTCTCGACCATCGAAATGGCGACGGGCATCACGATGGCGATCATCATCGGTATGGGTACGGGTCTCGCGGAGCCGGGGATCATTTACATCTTCATCGACTACATGCAACGTTTCTTCATGCCCCTTCGCGACCTCTCGGCGAAGTACTCCGTCATGCAATCTGCGATGGCGAGCGCCGAGCGTATCTTCGAGGTTCTCGATACCGAGCCTGGGGTCGCGGACCACGTTGGCGTCGCTCCGGTTTCGGCCGAGGCCGACTGGGGGCGAGTGGAGTTCGAGAACGTGTGGTTCTCGTATGGCGACAAAGGGACTGACGAGGAAGGCATCGATTGGATTCTGCGAGATGTGAGCTTCTGCGTGGAGCCGGGCGAAAAAGTCGCTTTCGTGGGCGCGACGGGTGCGGGAAAGACGACGATCATCAAGCTGCTCACGCGTCTCTATGACACCGACCGCGGCGTGATACGCGTCGATGGCGTCGACGTACGCGACATGCCCCAACGAGAACTCCGGCGTCGCATCGCGACGGTTCTTCAGGATGTGTTCCTGTTCAGCGGTAGCCTCTCCCGAAATATTGCCCTCGGACGAGATGATCTCGATGAACTCGCGATTCAGCGTGCCGCCAAAGCCGTAGAAGCCCATTCCTTCATAGAACGGCTACCCGACGGCTACGAGACCGAAGTGCTCGAGCGCGGAGCCAATTTCTCCACCGGCCAACGTCAGATACTTTCCTTCGCCCGCGCGCTCGCGCACGGCGCGCATGTGCTCGTTCTCGACGAGGCGACGAGCGCGATCGATACGGAAACCGAGGCCGCGATCCAGCGTGGGATCCGCGTCCTGATGGAAGGCAAGACCGCGATCGCGATTGCACACCGTCTGTCCACCATTCGTGATGTTGACCGAATCTACGTTCTCAAGGGGGGGCGGCTGGTCGAGTCCGGATCTCACGCGATGCTGATTGCGGCGCGGGGGCATTACGCACAACTCTATCGACTGCAGTCAGAACGGGACGATTCGATGACTTTGGCTGCGCAGCCGGCTTGACTGCGCCCGCCTGAGCACGAAAGTCCTCGTTGGGGGGAGTGAAATCGTGTCGTGGTCAGCGGCTCAAACGCTTGGCGGACGAAGGCTGGAAGTGGTAACTAATTGCAACCCCCCAAATTGGAGAGGCGCCGTCAGGCCAGAGCCCGTCGACGCCCAGGATCCCCGAGTCGGGAGCGAGTTTTTCGATTGGATCGCGCGCCCAAGTGTTTGATCTGAAAAGAGAATTTCGAATCCGATGCCTGAGTAAGGGTAAGTTGATCATCCGATATCTGGACGGCATTCGTCTAGAGTCGGGGGGGAAATTGCCGCGCTTGGTTGATGGGGGCTTTCGGATCGGATTCTTGTTGCTGAGTCGCTCGACTCAGGAGCAGAATTTGAGCCGAAGAGAGCGCCCCGATCTCGGCGTTGGCTGATCGATCGAGGGATATCTTGCGCATCAAGAGTTTACAGCTCCACGGATTCAAGTCCTTCGTTGACCGTACGGTTTTTAGCTTTGACGACGGCATGACGGCTGTCGTTGGACCGAACGGCTGCGGCAAGTCCAACGTCGTCGACGCCATCAAGTGGGTGATGGGCGAACAGTCCGCACGCAAACTGCGTGGCAAGGGCATGGACGACGTCATTTTCGCAGGATCGGAGAATCGACCGCCGATCGGCATGGCCGAGGTCATGCTGACCTTCGACAATTCGGATGGACAGGCACCCGCTTCCTACGCAGCCTATAGCGAAATCGAAATTGCCCGCCGGCTCTACCGCTCCGGCGAGTCCGAATACCTGATGAACAAGCAGCCCGCGCGGCTAAAAGACGTCCACGATTTCT
>JAQBEG010000815.1:0-3174 GCA_032123985.1 Deltaproteobacteria bacterium | reverse complement strand
CTGCGGGCCCGATCAGATCTATCCGCCGGAACATCGACCGCTCGCAGAAGAAATGACCGAGGCCGGCGCGGCCGTGACCGAGATGCCACTCGGCGTGTCGCCACGCCGGAGCCACTTTCCGTTGCGCAATCGAATCATCAGCGGGCTCTGCCTGGCGGTGATCGTGGTTGAGGCGCGACGCCGAAGTGGGTCGCTGATCACCGTGCGTCACGCGCTCGGCCAGGGACGCGAGGTATTCGTGGTGCCGGGGTCGATCGATGGCCCCTTCGCGGAGGGCACGAATCAGCTTTTACGCGATGGAGCTCGGCCGATTCGATGCGCTCGTGATGTGATCGAGGATCTGGGTCTCGAGGGCCGGTGTGCCGTCGGGTCTTCAGGCTCGGCATTCCCCTCCATGCAGACCGCTGTCGATTCGGAATCGCTCGAAGCCCGCATACTGGCGGCGCTCGAGGAAGGGCCGACAACGCGCGATGCTTTACTGCTGCAGGCCGGGCTGGATATGAGTGGATTGGCATCTGCACTGCTCGAATTGGAGCTGGCAGGGCGCATCGTCCAGGACCGTGATGGCCGGATTCACGCGATTTGGGCCTGAGGCCGCGACCCGAAGCTTGCTGAGCTACTCTCCAGCGGTCGCGCATACACAGGGCCGACTCCCCCCGTCGTTGCTGTCGAATGAATCGATACTCGCTCCCCTGGTGTCCGGTTGGGCACGTCGGGTCTGTCCGTCTGGAGTGAGCAAGATCTGGGGATCGCGACGAGTGGGGAGATGGGTTCGATGTTGGAGTCTCGGACGGGTCGAATCGAGAAAGTCGTCGTGGTCGGTGCCGGTCTTGCCGGAAGCGAAGCGGCGTGGCAGCTCGCCGAGCGTGGCGTGAATGTGGTGCTCTACGAAATGAAACCGCAGCGCAGATCTCCCGCTCATACGTCGGATGATTTTGCTGAGCTCGTCTGTAGTAACTCCCTTCGCGCGAATACGCTGGGAAACGCGGTCGGTCTTCTCAAAGAGGAAATGCGTCAGCTCGGGTCTCTCGTGATGACGATCGCTGACCGGACGGCAGTGCCCGCCGGAAGGGCGCTCGCGGTCGATCGCATCAGCTTCTCTGCGGGAATCACCGAGGCAATCGAATCTCATCCGCGAATCGAGATACGGCGTGAGCGGGTCTCCAGGATTCCCGACGCCGCTCTCGTCATTCTCGCGACGGGCCCGCTAACCGATCCGGATCTGGCCGAGGATCTCGCGAAGACCCTCGGCGATGAGTATCTGTATTTCTACGATGCGATCTCGCCGACGATCTACGCGGACTCGATCGACGAATCGATCGTTTTCCGCGCTTCGCGTTACGACGATGGCGTTGGCGACTACCTGAACGTCCCGCTGTCGCGGGACGAGTACCACGATTTCGTCGAAGCCCTGCTCGGCGCAGAAACCGTGCCGCTTCACGCCTTCGAGGCGGCGCTCTATTTCGAGGCTTGTCTGCCCATCGAAGAAATGGCGCGGCGGGGGCGAGACACGCTTGCGTTCGGCCCGATGAAACCCGTCGGGCTGGTCGATCCTCGAACCGATCGGCGTCCCCACGCGGTCGTCCAGCTTCGTCAGGAAGACCGAAGTGGCACGCTCTGGAATCTCGTCGGGTGCCAGACCAAATTGCGTGTGGGAGAGCAGAAGCGGATTTTCAAGGCGCTGCCGGGCCTCTCCGAGGCCGTCTTTGCCCGCTTTGGTTCCATCCATCGAAACACGTACGTAAATGCACCTATTCAGCTCGATGAAAGATTGCAGTTGAAGCGGCGTCCGGGTGTCCATCTGGCTGGGCAGATGGCCGGGGTCGAGGGATACGTCGAATCAGCAGCGCTCGGCTACCTGGCCGGTGTTGGCGTGGCCCGGCAGGCGCTGGGTCTTTCACACGAAACACCGCCGGCGGAAACCGCGCACGGTGCCTTGTTGAGACATCTGCAGAACGCGGATGCGAAACATTTCCAACCGATGAACGTGAACTATGGACTCTTCCCGCCGTTGGATCGTGCAGCGGTAGACGGTGCGTTGACAGGGCTCGCGACCGAGGAGGCGGGACACGGCGGTTCGGCTGACATCGCGACCAGGTCGCAGCGCGGCAGGAGAAGGAAGCTGCCCAAACGCGAGAAAAACGAGATGCTCGCGGCGCGTGCGCTCGAATCATTGAATCCCTATCGCGAACGCGTCCGTCCATCGGTTCTGGGAGCAGTATGAACTGGACTCGGGCCATCGAAGGATTCGGGCGACATCTCGGGGTCGAGCGGGGCCTCTCGCCGCACACGCGCAGGGCTTACGAGTCTGACGTTCGACAACTCACCGTTTATACCGGTGCGGAAATCGCGCCGTCGCGCGTCGGCACTGACCATGTTCGAGCCTGGCTCGCGAGCCTCCATCGTCGGCGAAGTCCCGCGACACGGGGTCGAAAGCTCGCTTCGGTCCGGTCCTTCTTCCGTTGGTTGGTTCGGGAAGGCGTGATCCAAGACGATCCGACGGCCGGCTTGCCGATGCCCAAACTCCAAAAACGCCTGCCGCGTCCGCTCTCGGTGGACGATTGTGAGCAGCTGATCACGAACGATCGCCGTGTTTTGCGCCAGCCGGCGCCCGAGGGCGGAGATCGCGAGCGGCGTTCCCAATGGATGACGCTGCGGGATCGCGCGCTCGTCGAGTTGCTCTATGGCACGGGGATTCGAATCGGTGAGCTCGTTGCGCTCGACGTTCGTGATCTCGAATTGCGTGCGCGAGAAATTCGCGTCATGGGGAAGGGCGGAAAAGAACGCATCGTTCCGATCCCGGAGCAGGCGCGGCTTGCGCTCGACGCCTGGCTGGAAGTCAGGCGACATCCGGGCGTGATGAGCGAACCGCTCTTTGTTTCACTTCGGGCTCGACGCGAAGGGGCTCCACGACGGCTCGCGGCGCGTGAGGCGCGGCGCATTCTTGGCGAGCGGGCCATCGGGGCGGACCTGGACCAGCATGTCCATCCTCATCGACTTCGGCACAGCTACGCCACCCACCTCCTCGATATGGGCGCCGATCTGCGCGAAATTCAGGAGCTGCTCGGGCACGCGAGCTTGTCGACGACGCAGAAATATACGGCCGTGTCGATCGAACACCTCCGCGACGCCTATGATCAAGCCCATCCCCGGGCGGGAGCGGGCGCGACAAGC
>JAQBEG010000814.1:0-2582 GCA_032123985.1 Deltaproteobacteria bacterium | reverse complement strand
GCCGATCGAGCTTCCGCCCGAGCAGCAGCAGCGTTTCCTCTTCAACAGCCTTCGCGCGTTCATCGAACGCCTGTCCGGTCGTGCACCAATCGTGTGGTTGCTCGACGATCTGCACTGGGCCGACGACTCCAGCCTGGCCCTCTTGCAGCACCTCGTACAACATCTCGCCGAGCTTCCCGTCCTGATCCTGGGCACTTACCGCGACGTCGAGCTCGACGTCCGCAAGCCTTTCGAGAAGACGCTGTCCCAGCTTGTCCGACAACGCCTGGTCAAGAGGGTCGCTCTGAAACGCCTATCGGAGGAGATGGTCGGGTCGTTGCTCTCCGCGCTCGGCGGCAGTCCCCCGCCCGAATCCCTCGTGAAAGTCGTCTATCAGGAAACCGAAGGCAACCCGTTTTTCGTCGAGGAGGTCTTCGAGCATCTCTCCGAGGAAGGCAAGCTCTTCGACGCCGACGGCAATTGGCTCTCCGAGTTGCGGGTCGACGAACTCGAGGTACCCGAGGGCGTTCGGCTGGTGATCGGTCGTCGCCTCGAGCGGCTGAGCGAGGAGACGCCGAAGGTGCTGACTGCGGCGGCGGTACTGGGCCGCGTCTTCGAGCTGCGGGTTCTCGAGGAGTTGAAGGGGTTCGACTCCGATGACGTGCTCGATGCGATCGAAGAGGCTGAGGCCGCACGACTGATTGGCCCGGTCTCCACCGGGCGTGCCGCCAGCTACGCCTTCTCCCACGAGCTCATTCGACACACGCTGCTGGACGGTCTGTCCCTGCCACGGCGCCAGCGGCTGCACTTTCGAATAGCGAATGTGCTGGAGCAGGTCCAGCCGGGACGACTCGCCGACATCGCGCAACATTATTATCAGGCCGGAGCCGCCGTCGATCCCGAGAAAGCCATTCGCTATCTGCGGCTTGCCGGTGAGCAGGCGCTCGCGGCTGCCGCTGCGGACGACGCCCTGCACTATTTCGACACGGCGCTGTCGTTTGACGAGCTCGAGGATGAGCGGACGAGAGCCGAGCTTCTGCTAGGCCGAGCCGAAGCCTACCGGGTTGCCGGCGATCTCCCGAAGTCGGTCGAAGGATGGGAGGCGGCTTTACCGATCTTCGAGGCGCTACAGGATCGTGACAAAGTCGCGCACATCTGCACCGCGCTGACGCAATGGGTCCTTTGGCTCGCGCGATTTGAAGAGAGCCTCGCGTTCGCGCAACGTGGGCTTGCCGCGCTCGGAGAGGAGAAGACACCAGCGAAATGCCTCCTGCTGGCTGCAGCTGGCCACGCTCGAACCAACACTGGCAATGCCGAGGAAGGAGAGGCGATCTTGGCCGACGCCGTCGCCCTCGCGAAGTCGATGAGCGACACGCAGCTACTAGCAAGAGTTCTGATCTTCCAAGCGTCTCACTACTTCAGTTGGGTCAAACCCAACGCGACGATCGAGGCCGCAACTCGATCCCTGGAACTGCTGCGAGAACACGACGACCCATGGTCTCTTGCCGATGCTTTCCAATGGAAGAGTCTCGGCCATCAGAATGCCGGTGAAGTCGAGCCCGTCTTCGCAATGCGGGAAGAGTTCGAGTCTGTCGCGGCGCGCGTTGGAAACACCCAAGCCTACCTGAATGTGTTTCGGCCCTTGAGTGTGTGTGAATTCATGGTGACCGGTGACCTGGACGGCTGGGATGCTCACTGGCGGCACGACATCGAGATCTTGGAGCGTTTCGGCATGCCATGGACGGAGCATTCCTATCTGAACCTGGGACGGTCCGAGTTTTGGCGAGGGAATTGGGACGCGGCCCTCGGCAACTTGAACAAAGCCGTCGATGTTGAGAATCACGGGCGCTACTACGGCCCGTGTCACGCAGCGCTCTTTCTCACGAAGTGCTACGCCGGGCATGATGATGCGATGCGTGTTCTGAACGACAGTTTCGACGATGTCGAGAAAATCGGTGCCGTGCGATCTCCCGGCGGCTGGTGGGGGCTAGTCATTGTCGCCGAAGGCCTCGCCGTTCTAGGTGAGAGTGAACTGCTCGCCAAACTGTACCTACGAATTCGTGAAGCGGCGAGTACGGAATGGGTGTCGTCGTTCGCTGGCTTCCAGCAGTTCAAGAAAGTCGGCGGCCTTGCCGCTGCTGCCATCGGAGAGTACGACGAAGCGGAAGCTTTCTTCCGCGACGCCCTCGAGGAAGCCGAGCGCATTCCCATCAAGCTCGAGCAACCCGAGATCCGGCGCTGGTACGCGAAGATGCTGATCGATCGCAATGGTCCCGGCGACCCCGAGAAAGCCCACGGACTGCTCCAAGAAGCCATCGACGGGTACCGAACCCTCGGCATGCGCCGACACTTGGAGATGGCGAAAGAGCTACTCGACGACTAGCAGACTTACTCACGGTGGGGAATGGCGCCACCATGGCTGGGAACCGCATGGATGATTACGTTGAACGCGATGCTACGAGGGTACGGGAATCGTACGGAAGAGCACGGAAACCATGGACACCCACGGAAGCCATGGACAACAATTGGGGCGCCGTTTCAGAAAAGGCTTGAAACGACGCCCGCGCGAATTGCGCTCATAAGGCGCTGGTCCCAGGTTCGAG
>JAQBEG010000813.1:0-9290 GCA_032123985.1 Deltaproteobacteria bacterium | reverse complement strand
CCGGACGAGCTTCGCGAACTGCTCCTCATGATCGCGCAATACGCAGGCTATCCGCGGGCCGCCGCGTTGCTCGGAGTCATCGAACAAAAAATCGCGGAGGTCGCGAAGGAGCAGCAGGAAGGGGCTTCCTGATGCGAATCGACAGTCGGGGACACGAGCGCCACAAACGCCCGGAAACCCATCTATACTGCTCATCTATACCGCGAGTCCCACGAAGACCCCGACCCCATCGAAAAGGAAGTTTTCCATGTCAGATCTCGTCACCATCGAAATTCTGGATCACATCGCCGACGTTCGCCTCAATCGCCCGGAGAAGATGAACGCGCTCAACCAGGACATGTGGCAGGCGATCAACGCCGCCGGCGAGCAACTCCACGACAACCGTGAGATTCGAGCCGTCGTGCTGTCGGGAAATGGACGGTGCTTCTGTGCCGGACTCGACATGGCGAGCTTTCAGGCGTTCGAGGAGCGCGGCTCATCGAAGTCGACCTCGAATCCGCTTGCGGCCCCCAACGAGCGTCCCGGAAATCTTGCCCAGCGCGCCTGCCTCACATGGAAGCGCCTTCCCGTCCCCGTGATCGGTGCGCTGCATGGCGTCGCCTATGGTGCCGGCTCGCAGATCGCGCTCGGCACGGATATCCGCTTCGGCGCGCCCGACCTTCGTATGTGCATCATGGAGATCAAATGGGGACTGATTCCCGACGTCGGTATCACCCAGACGCTGCGCGACCTCGTGCCGCTCGACGTCGCGAAAGAGCTGACCTTCACGGGTCGAATCCTCGATAGCGAGCAGGCCAAGGCGCTCGGCCTCGTCACGCACATCGCCGAGGACCCGCACGCGCAGGCAATGGAACTCGCACGCGAGATCGCTAGCAAGTCGCCGGACGCGATTCGATTCGGCAAGAAGCTCTTCGAAGAATCCTGGCATGCGGACGAGCGAACGGGTCTCGAACTCGAAACGAAGCTGCAGGTCGAATTGATCGGGAGCGAGAATCAACTGGAGGCGATCCGCGCCAACTTTGAAAAACGTACTCCCGATTTCAAGGACGCGAAGTAGAAGTACGGTTTCTTTCCAGAAAGGCCCCCCATGGAACTCGACATCATCGCTCATCCGGGCGCACTCCAGGCTTCGCAAGAGCATGCTCGACAAGTTGAAGAGGCCGGCTTCGGCGGGATCTGGTGGACCGATGCCGGACGATCCGCCTATCTCGCTTCGACAGTGTCCGCCCTCGCCACCGACCGACTTCAGATCGGCACCGGCATCGCCGTCGCCTTCGCGCGCAGCCCGATGGTCACCGCGGGCATCGCCTGGGAACTCGCGGCTGCCACTCAGGGGCGATTCGTCCTGGGACTCGGCAGTCAAGTCCAGGCTCACATCGAGCGCCGCTTTAGCGCCGAGTTCACTCCGCCCGGCCCGCGCATGAAGGAGTACGTGCAGTCGGTCAAGGCCATCTTCAGGGCCTTTCGCGGGGAGGAAAAACTCTCGTTCGAGGGCAACTACTACAACTTCTCGCTACTGCCCGCGGCCTGGAGTCCGGGGCCCATCGATGCGCCAGACCCGCCGGTTTATATCTCCGCGGTGCTCCCCTACATGAGCCGGCTCGTTGGTGAGGTCGCGGACGGCATCCACGTCCATCCCTTCCATTCGCCGGCCTACGTAAAGGACGTTCAGTGCAAGGCCATCGAGGAAGGACTCGGTCGATCGGGACGATCGATGGATGAAATCACGTTCTCGATTCCGATCATGACAGCCGTGGGCGATACCGACGAGGAACTCGAACGAACTCGCGAGCATGCCCGGCTGATGATCGGCTTCTACGGATCGACGCGAAACTACGCTCCCGTATTCAAACACCACGGCTTCGACGGCGTCTCCGAAGAGCTCAACGCACTTCAGAAAAGGGGCGATATCAAAGGCATGCTGGCGGTCATCACGGACGAAGTGCTCGCCACCTACACCGTGACGTCGAACTGGAACGATCTCGGGCCGACACTCGTCGAACGATATCGAGATCTGGCGCCCAACGTTCGTGTCACATCGTATACCGCCGCAGAGAACTGGTCCGACCCGGCCGCACGTGAAAAATGGGCGCATGTCACGAAAGCGATGCGCGATGCCCACTGATTCGCATCGCACTCTGGAACGGAATCCGCTCTGAGCAACGCTCGCCAGCCCGAGACCGCATCGTCCAACGAAGACGAAGCCCGAAGACGACCGAGTACGCGCAGACTGCGGCCGTTACGCGGCCTCCTGCCCTTCGTCGCACCTTACAAAGGTGTCGTCGTGGCCGCCTTCTTTGCCCTCGTGGCCTCTACCTGCGTGATGCTCATCATTCCACTGACCGTTCGACTGATGATCGATCAAGGTTTTTCGGCTGAGAATGCGGCCATGATCGATGACTATTTCCTTGGTCTGATCGGCGTTGCACTCCTGATGGGTATCACCAGCTCGATTCGCTTTTTCCTGGTGTCCTGGATCGGCGAGCGGGTCGTGGCGGATGTTCGTTCCGCAGTCTTCGATCACGTCGTTGGCCAGAGCGCAGCCTTCTTCGAAACAAACCACACGAGTGAGATTCAATCGCGACTGACGGCGGATACGACGCTAATCAAGACCGTGGTCGGATCGACTGCCTCGATAGCACTCCGCAATGCTTTCACCCTGGTGGGCGCCGTGTCGATGCTGATCTATACGAGCGCGACGCTCTCGGGACTCGTCCTGCTCGTCATCCCGATCATCGCCGTTCCGCTTCTCGGATTCGGACGCCTGGTACGCCGCCTATCACGCAAGAGTCAGGACACCCTCGCTGACACGAACGTATTCGCCGGCGAGGCGCTCAGTTTCATCCAAACCGTTCAGGCCTTCACCCACGAAGCGGTGGACCGCCTGCGCTACCGAAAGGTCGTCGAACTCGCCTTTCAGGCCGCACGCCAGCGTTTGATGGCACGCGCGATTCTGACCGCTCTCGTGATCTTTCTCGTCTTCGCATTCATCTCTGGAATCCTCTGGGTCGGGGCGCAATCTGTCATCAACGGCGGCATGAGCGGGGGCCAGCTCAGCCAATTCGTTCTCTACGCAGTCTTCTCCGCAATGAGCATGGCCGCGCTGACCGAGGTCTGGGGTGACCTCCAGCTTGCCGCCGGCGCAGCCGAACGTCTCTTCGAATTGTTCGAGATCGAGCCTGAAATCGAATCCCCCGCACATCCCGTCGAACTCCCGCGACCCAGTCGTGGGCAGGTCACTTTCGAAGACGTCGAGTTCGCCTATCCAACGCGTCCTGAAATCAAGGCGCTTTCCAGTTTCTCCTTTTCTGCAACCACCGGGGAGACCGTGGCGATCGTCGGACCTTCGGGGGCGGGAAAGAGCACCGTGCTGCGATTGTTGATGCGCTTCTACGACCCTCAATCGGGTCGGGTCCTGGTGGACGGCGTCGATGTGCGCGATGCGGACCCAAAGGCCGTGCGAAGCCGCATGGCGATCGTCCCCCAGGAGACGGCGATCTTCAGCGAGAATCTGCGCGAGAACATCCGCTACGGACGACCGGACGCGAGCGACGCCGAGGTGGAACACGCGGCCGAGGTCGCACTGGTGAATGAATTCGCCGATGCGCTGCCCGAGAGATTCGATACCGAACTAGGCGAGAACGGGATGACGCTCTCGGGCGGTCAACGCCAACGCGTCGCCATCGCGCGAGCCGTCCTGAAGGACGCCCCGATCCTGCTCCTGGACGAGGCGACGAGTTCCCTCGATTCGCATAGTGAACGGTTGGTCCAGCGCGCGCTCGAACGCCTGAAGGCGGGACGAACAACGATCGTCATCGCCCATCGGCTCGGAACGGTCCGCAACGCCGACCGAATCCTGGTGGTCGACGATGGCCACGTCGTGGCAAGCGGAACGCACGATGAGCTCGTCCTTCAGGAAGGCCTATATGCCAATCTGGCGCGGCTTCAAACCGAAGGGGATATCGGCGTCCTCGGATGATTGACGTTGCCGCCCGACCAGGGCCGCTGGGTGAGTTCGACTAACAATGGATCGTCGGCGCGTTCCAGATAGGCGTATTTGATATCGTCGCTCATCGCGTGATACCAGATTGGCTCGTATCCCAGCCCCCGTCCGCGTTCGACGACCGCATCGAGATCACCCACCGTAAAGCTCAAGTGATGCATGCCGGATCGTCCGGCGTCGAGGAACTCCTTGTGGGGCGTATTCCCACTGACCCATTCAATCAGCTCGAGCTCGAGTTCGCCCGAATAGCCGATCCCCATTCTGATCTCGTAGGGGGCAGGCTGACCACGGAAGATCGCGCCTTCGATCCGGCCATATTCGACGATCTCGAACGAACCAAAGAGAGGTTCGTAGAGTGAGATCGCGACGCCTAGATCGGGGACCACGAAGCCCACCTGACAACAGGCGGGAAGCTCGAGGGCTTCGCGAACGTGTTCCATGCTGATCCTCCAATTGGTCGGGCCTCGATGGGATACGGCTGCGCGGAAAGAATGTCAATCCGCGGTGCGTCCACGACGAACGAGCGGTGTAGACTTTCCATCCCTCTTATCGAAATGAGGGGCGACCCGAGGATCGAGACGCATGGGCCAGAAAGAACCATCTCTTCAGCTTGAAGCGCGCGAACACGGCTTCGGTGCGACGGTACGCGGTCTGGATCTCCGCGCCCCGCTTTCCGATTCCGTTGCGGAGACGATCCGCCAGGCCTGGGCACAGCATGCCGTTCTGGTGTTTCCGGATCAGGAACTGAGCCACTCCGAACTCGAAAATTTCACGCTTGGACTCGGTGATTTCGGGATCGATCCCTTCATCGAGAGCATGCAGGACCACCCCAACGTCCTCGAGCTACGCCGAGAGCCCAACGAGAAGGCACAAAATTTTGGTGCCGCCTGGCATTCCGATTGGAGCTTTCAGCCCTGTCCTCCGAGCGGCACGATTCTTCATTCCAAAGTCATTCCGCCCATTGGCGGAAGCACGCTCTACGCGGATGGACATCGGGCCTGGGAGGCGCTCTCCGATACGATGAAGTCGATGCTCGAAGGGCTGCGTGCGATTCACAGCGCCGCCTTCGCATACGGTCCGCGCGGCGTCCTCGCCAAGGACGCCCACGAACGAACCATGAAAATTGTCGTTTCAGAGGAAGCGGAGAAGACTGAAATCCATCCACTCGTCCGAACGCACCCGATCACGCGACGCAAGGCGCTCTTCGTGAATCCGGTCTACACCGTCGCGATCGAAGGACTCAATCCGGACGAGAACTTCACACTGCTGAAGTTCCTCTACGACCACATGGTGAAGAACGAGTTCGTCTACCGACACCAATGGCAGGAAAACATGCTCGTCCTATGGGACAATCGTTCGACGATGCATTTCGCCGAGGGCGGTTACGACGGACATCTTCGACTGATGCACCGCACGACTCTCGCAGGCGACCGCCCTGTCTAACGTCAAGCCAAGCCCTATGCGCGAAGAGCGCGAAGAGCGGAGCGGACAACAGCCGAGAACAAACCGGCTAAGAGTTGATCATCTCCGCGAGATAACGCTCCCTGCCGACTTCCGTGACGAGATGCAGTTGGGCCTCGTGCCAGTCGACCGACTCTTCCTCGTCCTTGAGGATCTCCTCGAATAGCTCACGCGAGCCGTTATCGGATTTCTCGCGAGCCAACGTGATTCCACTATTGAGCCGGCCGACGGCTTCCAACTCGAGTTGGAGATCGAGCGTGTGCTGCTCGATCGGATCCTCTCCAACCCGAACGGGATTCATATGCTGCATATTCGGGATCCCGTCCAGGAACAGGACCCGCTCGATGATCTTATCGGCGTGACGCATCTCTTCGATCGATTCTTCGCGCTTTTTGTCCGAGAGGCGCTTATAGCCCCAGTCCTCACACATTTTGTGATGAATGAAATACTGGTTGATCGCGGTCAGCTCCGCTGCCAACACGTCGTTCAAAGCCTCGATGATCTTGACGTCGCCCTGCATGACTCTCTCCTCGACTTGGCTCGGGACCGTGAAAGACGTAAGAGTACACCGCGAACGAGTCGTGTCGACGCTGCTGAATTCCATTTTCACTTTCGAATGAGTGCGCTTAGCGAAGGGCCGCGTGTCGACCCGCCCGGCGACCGAAGAAAGTCGATTCACCGATGCATGTTCCGCTCGAATATCCCGTCCCATCCTGCGCAATATTCGATGCGCAGCCACCCACCGCGTAGAGACCCGATACCGGCTCGCCGTCTTCCGTCAGGACTTCCCCATCGATCGAGACGTCGAGTCCGCCGAGGGTGAACGCCATATACGTCGCCTGCCCAACCGAAGCATCGAGCGCTGCATAGGGCGGATGCGTGAGCGGCGTGCCATTTCTGGCCCTTCTCGAATTCGGGATCCTCGCCCCGCGCCGCATGCTCGTTGTAGCGCCGCATCGTTTCCTGCAGAACACCCTTGGGCATCCCCAACGCTGTTTCCATCTCCTCGATCGACTCGAACGCGTCGACGAGGGGATACGCTCCATAGTGAGGCGGATCGACCGCGTAGGTCGAGTCATCGAGGATCAGCCAGCCAGCGCGATCCGGCTGGCGAGTTGTAAACAGACTCGAGCGTGAGTGATAGGAATCCTCCGCCACGTATCGCTTACCTTCTTTGTTCACGAGAATACCCTTGATATGACTCTCCGGCGGATAGAATGCCGCGGTCACCAACGCACCATCCATGTGTTTGAGAACACCGCCGGCGCTGCGACCGAGTTGATGCCCGGCTCCATCATCATAAGGGGTAAACTGTCGCGTGTATGCCTCATCGAGCAGCTCGGGCATGAATTCCTCGAGGAGTTCATCGTTCTCCGTGAACTGACCTGCCGCGAGAATGACGCCTTTCCGGGCGCGAACGGCCCCTTTGGCCTGGCCAAATTCCCGATAGCAGACACCGATGATCCGTCCGTCCTCGCGAACGAGCTGGGTCACGTAGGCGTCACAGACGATCCGAACGCCGAGCGACTCGGCCCGAGCGATCAGGCGGTCCATCATCTTCGCACCGCCGAGATGTCCGACCTCGGCGACTTTGTGGCCGCGCGGGGCAGGCTTCGCCTTTTCGCGAAACGGATAAACCTCTTCGTTGCCCGACCAGATCAAACACTCATCCGTCATCTGCAGGACGTGCTTGCCCTTGTACATCGTGTCATTGAAAGGAACGTCATGTGCGACGAGCCAATCGAAGTGGTGAACGCTCTCGTCACAATAGGCTCGAATCTTCTCCTCGTTCGGGTCGGGGGTATTCATCACGAGGTAGGTGTACATGTCCTCGACACTATCCTCGACACCCACTGCCTTCTGAACCCGGGTTCCCCCGCCGAGATAGAGATGCCCAGCAGCCATCGCAGTGACCCCGCCGCCGCCACTCGCTCGTTCGAGCACGAGAACGTCGGCGCCCGCCTCGCGGGCCTCGATCGCAGCACAAACGCCCGCGCATCCGAGCCCCACAACGACGACGTCCGCTTCATCGATCCAGCCGCCGGCCCCCTCGATTGCGCCGGCTTCGATCACCCCGTACTGACGCTTGCTCATCTATTCCTCCACTCAGACACATCACAGTCTAACCCACGAAATGCCAGCAGGAGGCGAGCTGTCTCGCTTCAATCCTCGATCTCGACAATGTCCGCCTCGAGCAGCGCATCGGATTGCAGCGCCCCGACATCGGTGACCTTGACCACGTCATCAGACTCGACATCACCGGGATTCTCGAAGAACTCTTCTGCAGTCCGTGATTGCCCCAGATTGTTGAAGTAGGCGGTCATGACACCGATCGGAATCGACTGATCCGTCACCGAAAGCGCCGGAGCCATGCGATCGAGTGTCGTGATCGGCCCCTGCAGCACAACGTTCGCCTCCGCATTCCGTCGTTCGATCTGCTTCGCACGAACGGTGCCCGCTCCGGTCGAGATCGCCTTCAACTCCAACCAGTCGCCGACCATCAGATGTTCGAACCCGAAATTGGAGAGCCCATCACGTTCGTCCTCCATCTGCGTCTTAGCACCGATCGAAACCTCGACGCCGAGCAGAGTCATCGTTCGCGCGACGCGATCGATGCCAAAGATGGCTGCTCGAATCTCGATCGACTCGACGCTCTCGTCCTCGAGTTCGACCCGCTCGGCCACGACCACACCCGCTCGCAGGCGACCCTCGATTTCGACGCGATCGCCGTCCATGATCATCGCTCCGATCGGATCGAGAATGGCCCCGCGCGCATCGACCGGGAAGCCCGCGACATCGAACTCCGCCATGCTCACGAATCCCGAAACGATGCCCTCGAGCTCGAAATTCGCTGCGTCCTCGCCTGACAGCTCCTCCTCCTCGAGTTCGATCTCGACTGCATCGATGCGATTCGTGCTGCCACCGATCAGTACACCCTTTACGTCGACGACGTCGCCTTCGATCAGGGCGGCCTCGACGAGGCCCGAGAAGATCGTCGCCTGGCTGTAATCGATCGTGACCGAGCCGATATCGAAGAGTCCGCTTCCATCACCGTTCTTGACGAGGTTGGCGACCACCCCTTCGAGTTCGACCCCATTCACCCCGGGAAATAGACCGATCAACTCGATTCGTTTGGCGCGTACGTTCCCAATGTTGTCGACAAAGCCACTCACCTCGACGACATCGTCGCGGGCGATCAAAGCAAAGCTCGCCCCCTCCGCGAAGATCGTGTAGAGCTCGTCCACGATGATCGTTCGTCCGAGGACGGTAAAGCTCTTCTCAGTCCCACCGGGCATTACGAGAACCGGATCATCTTCGATCGGTCCCTCGAGATCGTCGTCGTAATCGACGCTCGTTGCCGTACCGGACAGCCCGCTGGCGTCGAGATCACCATGCACGCGGACCACCATGCCGACGCGCAGATCCGTCTCTGCGCCCATGACACCATCGAGTTCGATCTGGGCACTCCCGGTCTGCCATTCGACGCCGTTGACGAAGATGCTGCCGAAGGAAGCGATCGAGCCCTGGCTAACGCCGGTCCCGCTCATGCCGCCGTTATCCGCAGTCGTCGTGCCTCCAGAACAGGCCAGCCCGACGATACCGAGCGAGACACAGCAGAGCGCCCCTGCGATCCAGTTGATTGATTTCGGCTTATTCGTCGTCATCTGCATGTTCCTCGAAGTAATAGATTCCGATCATGGCGCGACGCCCACCCGTTTCGTCTGGATCTGGAGCGACGTCGAGGTCGCGAGCGGACATCTCCGCATCGAGCCCCTCCAACAGTGCCTGTGCATCGACCTTCACGAGCGTGCGCAGGGCGGGCAGG
>JAQBEG010000812.1:0-11322 GCA_032123985.1 Deltaproteobacteria bacterium | reverse complement strand
AGGGCGTCCGGCGCTTCCTGTAGATCGTCAAAGAATCCAACCAGTATCTGATCTCGCGGGAAGTGTTTTTCCCAGTTGGCCAGATTCTTCAGATAGTCACCGTGGCGGCGGGCCTTCTTGTTACGAATTCTGGTTTCGACTTCTGCCAGGGTCATCTCGTTGATACTGCCGACGCCATCCTTTCTGAAGTGCATGGAGACCGCTGACCAGGCGCGTGGAACGGGGTTCCGAATGAGATAGATGATCTTGGCATTCGGCATCAGTCGATGGACCTCGCCAACCCGGGCCTCGTCAAGACGAGCATAGCCTGGGCAGATCTCACCAGCGATCTTGCCCTCGATCTTTGGGAAGAGCGCGCCGTACCACGCGTCAGTCCGTTTGCCGAAGAGATAACGCGTAGCCCAACGCAAGTCGTTGTCTTCGCGACCTGTCATCGCGCCGATCAGATTGTCTTTCAGATGGCTGCGCGCTTCGCGGAGATGGGTCTTACGACTCACTAGACGTTGGATGATGTTCGGCGGCTGATGGTCGAGATGATGAAGCTCCTTGACCGGAGGCATCCATATCTGTGGGTGGGAAACCAGGTTGTCGTAGAGCCATGTCGTTCCCGACTTTTGGGCTCCGATACCGAGGAAATCTGGAAACATGACGCATGTTAACGGAAGATTTTTTGGGCTTCAACGAGTCGGCCGCCAACGCTCGCCATCGTCACACGGCGCAGTAGTCGCGAATATGGGCCGCAAGCAGCTCGGGCCGAGATATGCCATCAACTCGCGTCACATCCAGATCCGACGGCAAAAGACTGACGAGTTCGCGGTGATAGCTCAACCAGCGTCCGAAGTCGGCTTGCTGCTGAGGGGACGAGTCATCGTTGAATCGTCCCTTCGAAGTCCGACTGAAAGCCCGACGTGCGGCCAATTCATCGTCGATCTCGAGAAGGATTAGCCTTGGCCGAACGCGCCCGTAGTAGTCGCGCATGATCGAGTGGATCATTCCCCTTCCTCGCAACGCGCGGGAGTCGATCAGCGTCGACCAGAGACATTGTGTGAATCCATCGTGATGGACACAAACTTTATCCGGACACATCGCTTGTAGTCGTTCGGTGAAGAGCGCGTGAGCGATCAGTCGCTGTGCTTTTCGGCCCCGCCGAAGAAAGGGGCGTCCATGTAGGAGCGTGAGCAATGCGACCCGAAGTACCAGCCGCGGCCGACGCCAGCACATTGGTGCCAACGTGCACCAGCGCGCAATCCGCCCTTTCTTCATGATCGCGCGTTCGCCGATCTCGCGATCCAACTTCTGATAGTCGGCAAAACTGAGCAGCGGGACGACCGAATCCCGAGAAACCTCATCGAGCCGAGCCGCGATCGTCGTCTTTCCAACGCCCGGGGGACCTACGATCTCGACAATCATCGCGGGTGCTGAATCTGATCGTCTGAGAGTCGACCGTGCATCGCATGGCCGAGCACGTAGATGCTGTTGTTGGCGATTCGCGAAAGGGACGCGCGATCTGCAGCCCACCGCTCGATCGACAGAAGAAGCCATCGCGGAAACAAGGGACGCTTCTCCTTCAAGACGGGGATCACCGCAAGGGCGTGGACCTCGACAATCGAGAGACCGAACCGCTCGGCAAGTTGCACGACCTCGTCGTCGGACATGCAGTGAAGGTCCCTCTCCTTGCCCCTTCCGCTTAGACGGTAGATCGCTCGTCGCAATTGCATCTTCGTCCCACTACAGCGAAGGTGATTGTTCAGAATCAAGATCCCATCCTCAGCCAGGAGACCGACGAGTTCCCGCATGACGTCATCGCGGAGCGCAGGCTCCGAATTCGGAAAGAACCGGAAGGCCGTGATCACTTCGAATCGACGATCCGCCAACGCCGGCTCGCGCGTGATATCGACATTTAGCAATTCGACCTGCGATAGATGGCCGGCCGCGACCAGCAGCATCGTTTTGGACACGTCTACACCGACCGCCGAATCGACCTGAGATTCGAAAAGCTGAAGAATACGCCCGGTTCCGCAAGCGAAATCGAGCAGCCGGACTGGGGAGCGCTGGCGGATCTTGTAGCGAGCGAGAATCGCAAGCAGCTGCGCCTGCTCGAGTTCCCAGATTGCCGAGCGGTAGGGACCACGAACGAATTTGTCGTGGTAGTCGCGCCCCTTTCCGACGTGCGCCTCGCGATAACTCGTGTGCATGATGACGAGACTACCAGGCTAGGCCACGACGCGGTTCGCCAGGAAAGAACTTCTGCGGAGCTACCTCAAGGATCGCCGCGACGATCGATCGATGCGCATGCTTTCGTTGCCTAGAGGGTATTTGGCCCCATTTTATTGCCATTTTGTCAGCGACAGCGTGACCCATTCGCGAAATTCAACGGAAGGATGTAAACAAAGCTCACGACTGAATTTAGTAGAGAGGGGTCGCACATTGCTCCGCTCGCTCATACTGGGAGTTTCGATTGAGTCATTTCGGCAACCGCTCTGTCCGCCTCGTACTGGCTATGGTTTTCCTCCTCGTCTGCACATCCAGTCTGGTCACGACGGCGGCGGCCGAGGAAATCGGCTGGGTACGCAGCTTCATTCGACTTAATATTCGCTCTGGCGCCGGCACTCAGTTCAAGATCCTGGGCGCCGTCGAAACGGGGGACGAGCTCCGAGTCCTCACTCGAGCAGAGAGTTGGACGCGAGTCCAGACCAGCGACGGTAGTATCGGCTGGATTCCCGCCGGATATCTCGAAACGGAGCCCCCCCCGAAGCTGCGACTGGAGCAACTGGAATCCGAGAACGCAACACTGCGGACATCGCTCGAAGAGATCCGGGCGGAGGCATCCCAACTGCGCGAGTCGAATGCGACGCTTTCCTCGACAGACAGCGGGCAGCGCGAAGAAATCGAATCCCTCAAAATCGACAACTATGAGCTGCTCGCTGGAAGTCGCTATCAGGAGTGGATCACGGGCGCGCTGATTCTCACATTGGGCATGCTCGTCGGAGGGTTTCTGCATCGGAACTCGACTCGCCGACCATCTTCTCGAATTCGCCTCTAGGGCCGCTGGCTCATCAGCGCGCTACCACCCAAACGCGCGCCCGTACATCCGCTCCAGAACTCCGATCGCCATCAGGAAGGCCAGGACGGCGCCGACGACCGCCGTGCGGCCCGCCAGGCGATGGATGCGCACGGTCTCGGAATTTGGGACGGGATCGTTCGGATCGTGAGTCACGAGCCGCGTAGCGGCGAGCTTGCGTGCCTGGATCCATGCGACGCTGCCCGCAATCAACATCTGCATAACAAAGAGTTCATGGATACGGAGAATCCAGACATCGAGTTGACTCCAGACCGACATGTCCTCGCGGCCCAGAAGTTGGAGCTTCAGCAGGTACGAGAGCAGAAATACAATCACGAGAAGGGTCGCGATCTTCATCGCGCGCTTGTGACGTGCGATTTCCCCTCGGCGCGCGTAGCGAATGCCGAAGAGCGCGACCGCGCATAGCGCTCCGAGATCGGCCAATGCCAGGGTCCAGAAGAAAATTTTGGGGTCCATCAACTTGCGAAGCCTACTCAAATTTTCGAATGGGGCCGCCGAGCGTAGCGGAACGCACCTAACCTGGCGCGTCGGATCCGGCGACCTGACTCGTCGACTCGAGCTCGAGACCAGCGGTTTCGGACAAGAAATACACAACGATTACGCCAAGCAACGTCACGACACTGACAGCGACCACAGCAGGCGCGATCGATTCACTCGCAGCAGTCAGGCCACCAACGAGTGCAAATCCCGCCGCTCCGCCAAGGGTCTCGCAGAGCGTTTCCCAGCCCAATGCGGTATTTCGACTCGAGGTTGGGAAGAGTTCACTCGCGATGATGCGCATCAGTACGTTGCTTCCGGTCAAGATGAAGACGAAGGGGATCCAGAAGAATGGAATCCCGACGCCGGGGCCGAAATAGATCGCGAAAGCAACCAACGGGAAAAAGCCGAAAGCGATCATGGCGACTGGCCGACGGCCGACTCGATCCGCGGCCCAGCCCATCGCCGGATTTCCGATGATCCCAACTGCGCCGGCGATGATCGCCATCATTGAATAGCTACTCGGCTCCCATCCGTGCGTCGTCTGGACGAAATCCGAAAGCAGCCCAAATGCCGGTCCGGCACCAATCGCAAAGCTGAGCGCCATCGCTGCGACTGCAAAACTACGAGCCGGATACTTGCCGAGGAGTTCGATCATGGGTTGAAGAAACCCGGATCTTTCGGCTGAATTCGCCTGCGCGGCGCGCTCCCGCTTGAATCGATCGGTCTCCGGAACGCGGCGCCTAAGCATCGGCACGAAAAAAAGCGGCAGACCCCCGACCATGTAGAGTGACCGCCAGCCATAGGGCAACGAGTCCACGAAGGCGTAGAGCAGAGCGCCCAGGCCGTACCCGAAAGCGCCGATCGCACCGAGCATGCCGATGCCCCAACCCCGATGCTCGGCTGGCAGTTCCTCTGCCACGATGACGACCGCGGTCGCGATGGTCGCCACGATGAAAGTCCGGGAGACCGTCTGTGCGATGGCGAATTGCAGTGACGTCGCGGCGAATCCCGATGCCACGGTCGCAATACTCATCCCAACCACCGCAGCGAGAAAGACCTTACGTCGGCCGATTCGATCGGCAAGCGGGAGGATCAGAAAGGCAGGGAGCGCTCCGAGTCGCACCCAGGCGAGGAGTGAGGTCATCTCCGCCTGGTCGAGGTCAAAGCTCTCTCGAATCTGCTTTAGCGCGGCGCTCAAGACCGACAGATCATAGTTCTCGAAGAGCCCGGCCAGGGCGACGACGCCCACCAGACTCACATACCGCGACTCGAGGCCGATAGGGACGCGGCCTAGGAAATGGGGAAGCCACCAGGGGCGTTTCGCTCGGACCCTTTCGTCCGGCACAGCAGCACCTTTTACGCTGCCTCCATCGCCTGCTTCTGTCGATTTTTTCAAGCGCGCATCCTAGCAGTCGAATATCCCGTTTGAGCCGACCGGCGGTGCAGTGGCGATCCGCCGCAAGAAGTCCGTTTCGTCGGGAAGGTCGCTTTCGGGTAGAATTGTTCCATGACCGTCCTCGCGATCCTGCCCGCCCGCTACGGCTCGACCCGATTTCCCGGCAAGCCGCTCACTCCGATTGCCGGAAAACCCATGATCCAACATGTCTGGGAACGCACGCGGTTCGCAAAAGCGGTCGATGCCGTCGTGATCGCGACGGATGACGAACGAATCGTGAGGGCCTGCGAGGCGTTCGGTGCCGATGTCGAGATGACGGCGATGGACCATCCTACGGGAACGGATCGGCTCGCCGAGGTCGCGGCGCGCCACGACCACGACGTCATCGTCAACGTGCAGGGCGATGAGCCGCTGATCGAGGGATTCGTCATCGACGCGGCCATCGACGCGTTGCTTCGCGACGATCAGGCGGCCATGTCGACGATTGTCCATCGCGCAGAACCCGACGCCTTCGAGGACCCGAATCGAGTCAAAGTCGTAGTCGACTCCGCGGGCTTCGCACTCTACTTCTCGCGCGCACCGATCCCGTTCCGTCGCAAGGACATGGGCATCGCCCCGCTTCAACACGTCGGGCTCTACGCCTATCGTCGGGATTTTCTGCTGGAGTTCGTGAAGCTCGAACGGAGTCCCGCGGAGCAAATGGAAGAACTCGAACAACTGCGCGCCCTCGAAAATGGCTATCGAATCCGCGCGGCCGAAATCGAGGACTGGACGAGCGTTCCGGTCGACGTGCCAGAGGATGTGCCGATCGTCGAAGCGGCATTGGCCAGGCTTTCGTGACCAGGCGAGGCGCGACATGGGTGTGAAGATCACAGCCGATACCGTTCGCGAATGGGGACGACGCTATTCGAATTGGGGCCGCTGGGGCGCCGAAGACGAACTCGGTGCGATGAATTTCATCACACCGGCACGCATCCTGGCTGCGACCGCCCTGCCCCGTCGCGGCCAGGTCATCTCCTGTGGGCTGAACTTCGACCACAAGGGACCTCAAACCGGAGTTGGTGGCCGCCACAACCCGATTCATTACATGCTCGCGACCGGTAGCGACGTTCTTGCCGGCGCCCAGGACGGGATTCCTGGCGGCTTTCGTTATGCGGACGATGCCGTCACCATGCCGCTCCAATGCGGAACGCAGTGGGACGCGCTCTCCCATGTCTTCTACGACGGAAAGATGTACAACGATCGCAACATCGATCTCGTGACGAGTCGCGGCGCGAAGAAGAACGGAATCGAAGCCATCAAAAACGGAGTGGTCGGTCGCGGCGTCCTACTCGATATTCCACGTCATTGCGGAGAGCTCTGGCTCGAGAATGGCTTCGCGATCGGGCCCGAGTTGCTCGATGCCTGCGCTGAGGCTGAAGGCGTCACGATCGAATCGGGGGATATCGTACTCGTGCGCACCGGAATGATGACACGTTGTCTATCCGAGGAGTCCTGGGAAGGTTATTGCGGTGGCCCTGCCCCCGGTCTTTCCGTGCAATGCGCCGGCTGGCTCTATGACCGCGAGGTGGCCGCGGTTTGCACAGACACCTGGGGAATCGAAGTCCTCCCGAACGAAACCGAGGATTGTTTCCAGCCGCTCCACATGATCTCGCTCCGCAACACCGGCGTTCTTTTCGGCGAGATTTTTCACATGGACGCACTCTCGGATGCTTGCGCCGAGGATCTGCGTTATGCATTCCTCTTCGCAGCGCCTCCGCTCCCGATCACAGGTGCCGTCGGATCGCCGATCAATCCCCTCGCCATTCGATGATCACGAAGGGTGATGGATCGATCGCTTTCTGACGAAAGCCATCCGCTGTCCACGAGGATGGGGATAATCCTCTGACCGGTCTATCAGCTCGAATGCATTCTCCTTCGCAATTTTCTCGAAGAAGGAAAAGGGAAACTGAAAACTCTTGGGACCGCTCCGAGCCGCAGAGCTTCCGGCGTAGAATGTGAAATAGAAACGCGATTCGAGCCCCATCACGCGACCAATGTTTTGAAAACACTCCTCGAGGTGTTCTTCCTTGAGATGCGTAAAAACGGATTGGGCCAATAGGAAGTCGAAGATCTCATTCGTGAACATCGCGAATCCGAGATCACCGGCGGTGTTCGCGATCAGGCGTGGACGCTTGTCGACGAGACCCTCGTCGACTACGAGTTCCTTCGCCGCCTCGATCACAGCTTCGGAAATATCGATCCCCGTATAGTGCTCGGAATCGAGATGCCGGATGAAGTGCCGGCCAGCGCGCAGCGTGCCACAGCCCACATCGAGCAGGCTATGGCCCTTCGACAGGCCCTCGCCGGTCAGAAAATCGATTTGCATCTGCCCTACCTCGTCCCACATTCCGCCGATCGCGGATTTCGGGTCGCGCTTCACCCGCAAATCCGTGTGCTGCCGGTAGGCGTCGAGGTAGTCGTTCTCGGCGTAGATCTTGTTTACGCGATGGTTGAAAAACCAACGCGAGAGCCGATCGAGCAACGTCTTTTTCTTGTGTTGTGCAGTCTGGTCGGACATATCGTCCAAGTCTGGCAGATCAGGATTCATCGTAAAGAAGGAGGCCATCACGCGCGCGAGGCGCCAAGAAAACCGGTGAAGGCGCTTCACGAATTGGATTGGGTGAGTCGGAAAAAAGAGACCCTGGGAACAGACCGAAGTCCTAGAGCGGCTACGACACCCGCGTTCCCAGGGACGGCAGCGCTGGGAACCTGCGTCCCACGCAACACCTAGCGTATTCGACGATTGGTAATGCGTGCTAGGACGCCACCACCTCACTCGTCGTAGTGCTACGTTGGTCCATTCGTACCTCCCAAAGTCGGCATAGAATAGTCGAGCAAGCACCCCAATGTGCTTGCCTGGTTCCCGGGCTCAGGTGGTCGCCGTACCCGCCCCTCCGGGCCGCTCCCGCATCCCATCCCCAATGAATGAGCAGCGAGGAACTCGGGGATGAGTGAGATCCCCTTGATGCTGAATTTATCGAACGCCCGGCCTGTCAGCCATAGTGAAAAAAAATCCGCGGGATTGGGGCGAACCGCAAAGTCCGGAGGGCTCGGCTAGGCTCCCCGCCGGAGAATCCAGGATGACGACGCCCGCTACCCCCACGATGCCCTCGACGGCCTCCCCGAGATTGACGACGGCAACGCTACTCGCTTGCTGTGACGACCGTCCCGGTCTGGTCGCAGCCCTGTCGCAGCTCCTCTACGCCCTCGGCCTGAATATTCTCGACGCCGACCAGCACACCGATTCGAAGGCAAAGAAGTTCTTCCAACGCATTCGATTCGACCTCGGGACACCGGATGGGGAGGGCACGATCAATCATGCGACCCTCGCGGGGGCCGTTCGCGAAGTCGCCAATCGCTACGAGATGAGCTGTGAGCTTCGCCTCGATTGTGACGTGAAAAAGATGGCGATCTTCGTTTCGAAGACGGACCACTGTCTCTATGACCTTCTACTGCGGCATCGATCTGGCGAACTCCGCTGCGAAATCCCGCTCATCGTGAGCAACCATCCAGATCTCGAACCCGTCGCAAAACAGTTCGGCATCGACTATCACATCTTCCCGATCTCGAAAGAAACCAAGCACCAACAGGAAAAAGAAGAGATCGCGCTGCTTCTCAAACACGATATCGATCTCGTCGTCATGGCCCGTTACATGCAAATCTTGAGCGACCAGATGATGGAGGCCTTTCCGATGAGGATCATCAACATTCATCATTCGTTTCTCCCGGCGTTCCAGGGTGGTCGGCCTTATCATCAGGCCTACGGACGCGGGGTGAAGAGGATCGGTGCGACGGCGCATTACGCGACGCTCGATCTCGACGAAGGTCCGATCATCGAACAGGACGTCGTACGCGTGTCCCATCGTGACAAACCCGAAGACCTCGTTCGTAAGGGGCGCGATGTCGAACGCACGGTTCTTTCGCGCGCGGTCGCCTGGCATCTCGATGGCCGCGTCCTCGTCTACGACAACAAGACGGTCGTGTTCGACTAATGGACGGAAAACTCTTCTTTCTGGCACTCGTAGTGGGAATTCTCGTCCTCGCATGGTTGGGCGCCGGCGTTCTGTGGCGGGCTGCTGAAATGGCCGAGATCGTTGCGCCTCTCGATCCCTACGAGTTCGAGGATCTCAGCGTCGTCACGCTCGGCACCGGCAACGAATACGAGAACCCGAATCGACACGGCCCCTCGACCGCGATCGGCCTGGGACGAACCGTCGTCCTCGTCGACGCCGGACGCGGAATTGCCGAGGCGCTTCGCGGCGCGAAGATCCCGCTCAATCAGCCCTCCCTCATCGTCCTCACCAATCTGCTACCGCTCAACACCCTCGGCCTCGACGATCTGCTCCTGACCGGCTGGCTCGTCCCACGCGAAGAGCCACTTCGAATCCTTGGACCCCCCGGCACCCGGACGCTCGTGGAATCTCTCGAGCGGGCCCACGCCGCCGGCCGAGATGCCCTCGGCACAGCAATTTCACTGCCTGCGCAAGGCGGGCGATTCGAAGTCAGCGAAGTGACGGACGGTTATACCGAGGAGATCGGTGGATTCCGAATCGAAGCGCGTTCACTGCCCGGCGGCCCGCTCCCGACTCTCGCGTGGCGATTTTCTGATGGTGCGCAGCGCATCGTCGTCTCCGGCAGCGGCTGGGGCCGCAACGTGCTCGCCAGCTTCGCGGGCGGCGCCGACGTACTTGTTCATGAAGCGGCCTACCTGCCGACAGTCGAAGAGCTGGAGGGGACCGGTGCCGAAGTCCCCTTTCCCGAACGACTCGAACTCGAAGCGGCGCTCCACACGTCGATTCTCGAAGTGGGTGGCATCGCAACGGAGGCGCAGGTCGACCGTCTCGTGCTAGTCCGCCTCCGCCCGCCGCCCTTCTTTGACTTGCAAGTGCGGTCCCTCGTAGCCAATGACTACAAAGGGGAGATCATCGTTCCCAAAGATGGAGACTTCGTCTTTCCTTGATCGCTGCCGGGCTGAGAGTGCCCGAAAGGTTCGATCCCACATGACTGGCTTTCGCGGACTACAGGGCAGAAGAACGCTGATCACCGGTGCAGCGAGTGGAATCGGTCGAGCGACCGCGATTCGCCTCGCCGAAGAAGGCGCCATCGTCGGCATATTGGATCTCGATGGCGATGGCGCGGAGGAAACAGCCGGCTTGCTTCGCTCGGTGGGTGCCGAGGCGCATTCCTTCACGGTCGACATCGTAGACGCGGCGGCGGTCGCCGACGCAATCGCATCCTTCGAAGCGGACGCCGGGCCCGTCGAAGCCCTGATCAACAACGCGGGCTGGGATGTCGCGGGAAATTTCGTCGACAGTGATCCCGCCATGTGGCGAAAGGTGATCGACATCAACCTCTACGGGCCACTCAATGTCACGAGGGCGATCCTTCCGGGAATGATCGAGCGTGAGTCGGGTCGCATCGTGTCGCTGGCTTCGGATGCAGGACGCGTCGGATCCTCGGGCGAATCCGTCTACGCCGCGTGCAAGGGCGGAATCATCTCGTTCTCGAAATCCGTGGCGCGCGAAGTCGCGCGCCACGGAATCACGCTCAACGTCGTCTCCCCAGGCCCAAGCGACACGCCGCTCTTCGCGCGCTTCGACGAATCCGGCAGGCTCGCCGCCGCACTCGAGCGCGCGATTCCGATGCGGCGACTGGGGCGGCCCGAGGACTACCCGGGCCTCATCGCGTTCTTGATCAGCGACGACGCCAGTTTCATTACCGGCCAGACCGTGAGCGTCTCGGGCGGGCTCACGATGCACGGATGAATCTTGCTGGAAAGGAATGCTCTTCCATGGAATACCAGGATCTACTTTTCGATAAGCGAGACCACGTCGCGACGATCACGCTGAATCGACCCGAGGTCTACAACGCGTTTCGTGGTCGGACGTGTTCCGAGCTGGTGCAGGCGCTCGCACGCGCGGGCTACGACAACGATGTCGGGGCGATCGTGCTGACCGGCGCCGGGGAAAAGGCATTCTGCACCGGAGGCGACCAGTCCGGACATGAGGGTCAATACGAAGGCGACCGCGGCATCATCGGCATGCCGATCGACGAGGTGCATTCCGCGATCCGTGACGTCCCCAAACCCGTCGTCGCAAAGGTTCGCGGCTACGCAATCGGAGGCGGAAACGTGCTCGCCACATTATGCGACCTCACCCTCGCTGCTGACACGGCCATCTTCGGGCAGGTCGGCCCGAAGATGGGCTCGGTCGATCCCGGCTTCGGAACGGCCTACCTGGCGCGCGTCGTCGGCGAAAAGAAGGCACGCGAGATCTGGTACCTGTGCGAGCGGTACAGCGCAGCCGAAGCTTTGGAAATGGGC
>JAQBEG010000811.1:0-5930 GCA_032123985.1 Deltaproteobacteria bacterium | reverse complement strand
CCGCGTCTCCGGTGGGCCGGATGGAACGCATAGGGTTCGTGACGACCTTCCCGTCGACGCGTGCATCCGGGCGCCCGTGATGATCGTCATGGGTCTCATGAGCGGTGCGATTCCGTCGGACGTTCTGTTGACATTGGACGGAGTCGAGGTCGAGGGCGACGCGGCGGCACTCTCGGATCTCCCCGAGCTATTTGAAATGAATCTCTAATCCACCATCCGAAAGGACAATCCCCATGAGTTTGAAGTTGATAGGTGCTCACATTTCCCCCTTCGTGCGCAAGGTGCGTGTCTTTCTCGCTGAGAAAAATCTCGCGTATGAACATGATCCGATGGCGCCCTTCGGAGTTTCCGACGAATACAAGTTGATGCATCCACTGGGCAAGGTCCCTGTCTTGACCGACGGTGACAAAGTCATTCCCGATTCGTCGGCGATCTGCGTCTACCTCGAAAAGATCCAGGCCGATCCGGCGCTCTATCCGAGTGACGCCTACGAACTGTCGCGTGCTCTCTGGTTCGAGGAGTTCGCGGACTCGGGATTCATCAACGGCACGATCGTACCCTTTGCCGAGCGGGTGCTCGGTGCGCTCTTCTTCAAGCGGGAGGCCGATGAAGCCAAGATCGAGGAGGCCCTCACACAGACCTTGCCGCCCTTGTTCGACTATCTAGATCGCGAGCTGGGCGACAACGATTGGTTGGTCGGCAACCGCTTCTCGATCGCGGACATCGCGTCCGCAACACAGTTTGTGAGTTTTGCTCACGGAGGGGCCGAGGTCGACGCGAAGCGCTGGCCCCGGCTCGCAGCATACGTGCAGCGGGCTTTGGCTCGCCCGAGCTTCAAGGCAATCGTTGAAGAAGAACAAGCGCTTCTAAAGAGCATGGCAGGCTAAGCTCTCCGACAACGACCAATGCGCGGTCACGAGATTGCCTCCATCGACTTCAAAGAGTATTGCTTTGGGTGTCGGTGGAGGTCTCGTGTTCGCGTCGCCAGACAGAGGAACGCCATGAGCAGTATTCTGGATCGCTTTCGGATCGACGATCAGGTTGCGATCGTGACGGGTTCGGGCCGTGGTATCGGTGCCGGCACGGCATTGGCCTATGCCGACGCGGGCGCCGATGTGGTTCTGTCTGCGCGAACGCAAGCGCAGCTCGAAGAGACGGCGGAGAAAGTTCGAGCTCGAGGTCGCCGCGCGCTGGTCATTCCATGCGACGTGCTCGATCCAGAACAGAGGCAACATCTCGTCGAGAAGACGATCGATGAATACGGTCGCCTCGACATTCTGGTGAACAACGCCGGTGGCTGGCCGCCCAAGCCAACGCTCGACACGAGTGAGAGCGAGTTCGAGGCTTGTTTTCGTTTCAATGTCACGACGGCCTTCGCGATGACTCGATTGGCTGTCCCCAGGATGGTTGAGACGGCGGGCGGCGGCGCAATCATCAATATCTCGTCGGCGGCAGGGCATTTCAATGCAAGAGGTTTTGCTTCCTATGGAACGGCGAAGTCGGCCCTTTCATTTCTGACGAAGAATCTGGCCCAGGATTTCGCACCGAAAGTTCGGGTGAACGGCATCGTCGTCGGCTCGATCCTGACCGAAGCGTTGGCAGGATTCATGAACGAAGAGCTGGAGCGCCAGATGCTCGCAAAAACTCCGATGGGGCGGCTCGGCGATGTCGAGGACGTCGCTGCGTGTGCGCTTTATCTGGCATCCCCCGCAGCCAGCTACGTCACTGGCGAGGTCTATGGGGTCAATGGCGGGCTTACCCAGATTCAGGTCGAAATGCCTCCGGCCGATATCTGATGTTATTCGTGGGCCTCGTGAGCATCGTGGGCTCAGCCGCCTGATGCGTTCGTGCCGGTGGCATCCAACTCAGCCAGCGGCTTCCAATTCCGCGAGCTGACGAAGCCCGTCGATCACCGAGACAACAGGCGCGTAGCCCAGTTCATTCTCGATCTTGTCGATCCTGAGGATGCAGTCGCAACACATCAGGTCGATCGCGTGCCGCGTGAGCGGCGGCGTAGTCGAAAGCCGGAGCGTGCGCCAGATCGCTTCGATCAGGGCGGCGACCGGGCGCGCGATTGCGGCGGGCATGGAGCGATCACCGAGTTCCACGCCATACGAACTCATCAGCTCGGGCAAGAACTCCCGGAAACTTCGAACTTCGCCGTCGGTCACGAAATACGCTTCGCCACCAGTTCCGCGATCGAGTACGAGTTTCGCGCCATGAACCAGATTGTCGATATGCGTGGTCGAAGTGCGTGCCCGTCCGCCGTCGATCCACATGAACGCCCCTTTCTCGACCATCGCCTCGATTTCGGGCGCAAGCGTCTGATCACCGGGACCCCACACGAATCGCGGACGAAGAATCACGGTTTGCATGCCGTTGCTCTGATTGGCCGCGCGGACGATGCGTTCCGCATGGGCCTTCGTCTCCGAGTAGAGGTAGGGCGTGCGCTTCGGATAGGGATGTTCTTCGGTCACATCGATCATGTCCTGGCCATTCCACAGGACCGCTTCGGTACTCATATGCAGGAAGCGTCGGACGCCGGCGGCTCGGGCGGCAGCCAACGCTCGCTCGGTTCCCTCGACGTTGATCTGCCACGTCATTTCGCGTGTGCCCCACGATTCGACGTATGCCGCGCAGTGAATGACCGCATCACAGGGGGGGATGTTTCCCGGTTCGAGCGTGGTGAGGTCGCCGCGAACTGGCTGCACGCCCAACTGCCTGATCCGGAGGTCACTCTTGTCCGAACGCGACATTGCGAGGATTTCGTGTTCGGAGACGAGGGCCTGGGCGATCGCGCCGCCGATGAATCCAGAAGCTCCCGTGATGAAGATGCGCATGAACCTCCTTTACTCCCCGACACTTTTCATGAGAGTGCTCAATCGATGTAGGCCCGCGTTACCGGTGAGGATCAATGCATCGTAATTCTGCTTGCCGGGATCTTCCTCGGCATAGAGCACGAACTCGAAGGCCTCCGGATGCGTGTCCAGGAAATAAAGTGCGATGTCGTCAGCACTCAGGGTTTCGTGGCCGGCGCGCATGGTCAGGCCGAATGCGATTCCACCCTTGCCGTTGATCGAACGGTAGATGACCTCGGTACAGACCTGACTCGTCGAATCGGAGAAATCGAATCGGAAATCATAGTCCTCTCCGAGGTACGAGAAGATTTCGATCAGAAAATCCAATCGTTCGGCATCAGTGATGTTCGGGCGCAGCACGAGCATTCGATTGATATGCGTGTCCATGATTTTCGTGAGATTGTTGAAGATCACGCCTTCGGCCACGGCCTCGATCATGTTTGCGGGTTCTCCGCTCTCGACATTCGCCTGCCCGACGTGATCCGCGATTCGATCTCGCACGTCCGGTGCCACGGCCGGAAGAGTCCCCGACTCGAGGCCAATCTGTCTACGTTCCTCCAGTGAGCCGACATAAGTGATTCCGTGCTTGAATGCGCCCGGAATGAAGACATCGCTCATGTATCCGGCGGTATAGGTGAGGATCAGATCGCCGGGGCGAAGTAGCTCATACACCTGCGCCTTTTGCTCATCAGAGAAGCGAATGAGATGTGCCCTGGGGTTTTTGAGTCGGCTGACGTCCTTGAAGAGAATCGAACGGGATGCATAGAGATCATCATCAACGACATCTTCGGTCTTGCGCACCGCTTTGGGAGTGCCGATTCCCAATCTGTCGAGCGCACTACGCAGCCGCTCTTCCGCCGTGATCTGAAGCGTTGTGTTGAATTCGATGAGCCCGCCGTAAAGCGCGTCGGAAGCGGCCAGACGTGCCATCTCCGAATCGGAACTGGCCAGCGCCGCAGCGACGAGAGCGTCGGTCTGCTCGAGTCGTTCCAGACGCTTCAATGTGATGTCTCGAGTCAATCGGTAGTACGTGTCCCTTGGAATCTCAGACCGATAGAAGGCCTCGTTCATCTTGGCGATGGCCACGGGATCCCCGGCAAAGGTCGTTACGAGAAACGCGGAATGACTCGCCAGGAGCAGACTTGCCTGGCGAGCGACGACGTGCGTCTTCGCATCGAGCGTCGGAACATCGACAGGGGTCTGCATGTTTTGATAGGCGGCGGTGATGTCCCAGAGTGCTGCGTGTGAGGTTACGAAGCGGAAGAGTAGATTCTCCATCCGATCGTTCTCGGCCGCAGAGAAGTAGCCGCGCGACACCCAATCGCCCTGTTCCTGCAGCCGCGAGACCTCGCCTTCCCATGCGTCGAGATGAGAGCGCACTGCAAGCAAGGTCCGAACATTACTTGCCAACGCGCTTTGCAGCGCGGCCGGCGTTTCGTAGACCCGCCCCCGTGGACTCGTGGCGCAGCTGGCGAGTGCGAAGGCTACGAAGAGGGACCAACACCCCCACCTTGGAAGTCGAGGCATCGAGTGATACGCCTGCGATTTCATGAGCTTTAACCTCTCAGTTCGGGAGCGCTGTTCTGATGCGGCCCTAACCGCCCGATCGATATTACTTCTGATCTGTTCTCGAGTCGGATTACGGCGGATCGATGAATTGGCTTCTACCGGTTCGAGAAGCTAGTCTGCATCGCTAGGCGCGTCGCGCCGACTGCGAACAAGGAATCTGCCAATGCCCCGGCCTACGAAGGCTCACCGCGCTGCACTGTTTTTCGTACTTCTCGCACTCGTATTAGTGACGATCGGGAGTGGTACCTGTGTCGTCGTCGAAGAGGGCCCTCCCGGCTCCTTCGAAGGGCCCGGCGAGAACGAGGAACTCATGGAAGAAGCGGACGAGCAAGCCATGGATGACTTCGACCGTTAGTCCTTGTCTTTCTTGTGGAAGAGGTCATGGAAGAAACCGTGGCGCTTCTCCTCCTGGGCTCCGTCCTGTTTCGGATCCTTATTAGGCTCTCCGGCCTTCTTTGATTCCTCCTCGTCCTTGCTCTCGTGGTGGAAGAACTTCGCGATTCGGGATTCGGCGCCGTCATCGCTCTTGGCACTAGACTCGGGAGGGGCTTCGCCCGGAGGGCCCCTCCAGATCATGGGCGACCAATCGAGCCATTCGTCCTTGACCTCGCCGTGCATCTGAAAGACCGAGCCCGCCTTGACCAGATGTCCCGGTGATTTCGGCGTGGCGAAGGCGATCCCACCCTTTAGGATCGAAGCCAACGAGCCGGTATGGACCTCCAGCCCTTTGAGACCGAGGGTCGCGGAGATTCCGCTGGCGTTCCAGAAAACCGAATTGCTCCGAACGAGAGTTGCGTAGCGTTTCTCGATGTTGAGACCCACCCGAACGTGCTTCGAGTCGTTGATGAGCTCGTTCGAGATCACGGCACCGATCGGAATCTCGCGGTAGTAGACCAAGTCATCGATTTGGATCGATCCGAGCTCGGGCGCTTCGACGAAGATCCGAAGTCCGCCATAGCGGAGTGGGTAGGCTTCGATATCGGCTCTCGTGGAATGAAGCCAAAAAGTAGAGTCCTTCTTGGCGGGATCGGACTTCTCTCCTCCGGGCGAGTCGAAGGCGATTCCGCCAGCGATGATCGAATCCAGAGATTCGGTCTCCACCTGAAGGTTGGCGAGGCTTCCGGAGATGTGAATGCCGCCGGCGTTCCAGAACCGGCTGTCTGCGCGGACGAGATGCGAATCCGCCTGGGGAAAGAACAGGCTCAGTTCGACGCCGCTTCCATCCTTCGCGAGCGTGTGTCGCTCGACCCTGCCGACTTCGATGTCGCGGTAGAATATTGGGGAGCCCACGTCGAGGGAATTCAGCTTTTCGGCGTGCAGTTTGACTGTGAGACCGGGCAAATAGTCGCTCTGCAGAGGAGGCGTATCGAGGCCTTCGAAACGACGTTGAGGCTTTCCATCAATCGGTCCGAGCTGCATCGCAACGTAGGCCCCCGAAACGAGCGTGCCAAGCCCGCTGATCCCGCCCGCACCCACCCGGGGATAGACCAACCAGAACTTCGC
>JAQBEG010000810.1:0-4880 GCA_032123985.1 Deltaproteobacteria bacterium | reverse complement strand
TCGGCTGCGACCAACCAGAGTCGATCCTGTCCCCAAACGCAAAGATCGGGCTCTCCCTCGGGTCCCCTCAACCGATAGCACGGAACGCCCCAGAGACCGAGTTCGTCATACATTGTCTTTCGGTTGCGCTCGAGTTCCTCGCGCCAGTCTTCCTTTTCGAGTTCCGTCCGCGCCTCTTCGAAGGAGAGTCCGGCTTCCTCGACAATGTGTCGAAGGCCCTCATCCGTGCCCGCTGGGCGTCCGTCGGCGAACGCGGCTTTCAGAAAAGACAGGATGAACTCCGCGCCACGACCTTTCGCGTGAGCAAAGGGCCAAAGAGCGAAGCCGCGCTCGACGGCGCGACCAATCGGGTCATACATGTTTCCGAATGGCGCACCGATGTGTCGGGCTTCTCGGAGCGTGTCCAGCATGATGTACATGCCCTTCGCAGCCGGAGCGGGAACACCGCGCATCACCATGGGCATGACCGGGCGCAGGGTTACTGGGACGCCCACCGACGCCGCGAGTCGCATGCTGCGCTCGAGAATCATCGCGGTGTAGGGCGAACGGAGCGATGGGAAGATCTCGAGAGAGAGGCGGCCGTCATTCTGGACGCTGCCGGCATCGAGCGGTGGGCGATCGAATCGTGGGACGCTTTCCACCCCCCGAGAGGCGCGCAATCCGGTCAATCGGCGCTCTAGATGGTAGAGACGGTCGACACCCCAATACCACTCACCCGCATACCAGAACATGCCGCCGGAATAGTGTCGTCGGCTCCTTCGAAGTTCGTTGCCGGCGTCGAGCGCTGCCGCGACCTCTTCGCTCGTAGCGGATGGAATTCGCTCGGTGATGCGGTCGAGCGCCTCTGTATCGCCCTGCCAGAGTGCACGACCCGCCTTGAGGGCGACTTCCAGAAATCGCGGATCCCGCGTTAGTCCGGCGAGCATTCGCTCGACCTTTGAAACATCGGATTTGGAGGGCGCATCGGCATCGATCGGAAATTCGAGGCCGTAGTAGGGGGCGACCGCTGCGCAATCGCGCCGTGCGTAGGCTGCGAGCAGGTCTGGCTCGGGTGCATGGGCACGATCGGTCTGGCTCGTCAGATGAAAGCGAAGCTCGACGTCATAGCGGTCGAGGAGAGGGCTGATCGCCTCGAGTGCGAGATGGCTATACGCGTCATCGACCTGGTGGAAAAAATCGATGACATGTGGCTTGCCAGTGATTCTGCGAAGAAATTCGCGCCGCCGCGCATCTGCAGAAAGGATCCATGGCACGAATCGCAGGAGGTGTCGCTGGATTTCTCTTTGCGCGTGCGATCTATCGGTCTTGCCAGCCCCTCCCGATTGCTGCTCGAATTGGGGTCTGGTTTCGGGATCGCTCATCTCGTCGGGCTCCATGGGATGGGGGTCGTCATGACAGGATGCTCTTCAATCCTCGACGAAGGTATTTTCGCCCTGGCCCGTGAGCACATGTTTCATCACCTTGCCGGTCGCGTTGCGGGGAAGTGGCTCGGTTCGGATTTCGATGAACTCAGGAACCTTGAAATAGGCCAGGGTTTCCGCGGCGAATTGGCGAATCGACTCCTCACTGGGAGAGGCGCCCGGAGCTGGGATGATGACCGCCTTTACGCGTTGTCCGAGTTCGCGATCGTCGACGCCGTAGACCGCGACTTCGGCGACGTCCGGATGGAGTTCGATGCAATTTTCGATCTCAGCCGGATAGATATTCTCACCGCCGCGGATGATCATATCGCGCATACGCGACTCGAGATAGAGTCGGCCATCACGGAGATGGCCCAGATCGCCAGTGTCGACCCAGCGACCCGGGAGCATGGATTCCGCGTTGGCTCGCGGATTGTTCAGGTATTCGAGCATGACGAGTGGGCTGCGCGCGCAGATGCGGCCGTTCTCCCCATCGGGCAACGTCTTCCCCGCCTCATCGACGATTTTGATCTGGACGGTCGGCAGCGGTGGCCCGACACAGTTGGCGGCGTCACGAAGCATCGAACGATTCGCATAACTGATGAGCCCGCCACTTTCGGTCGAGCCATAGCCCGACCCGAGCGACTCCTCGAGATGCGGGAAACGATTCTCGACCGTGCGAAGCAGCTCTGGTGTGGAAGCCGACCCACCGATTCCGACGCCGGTAAACCGATCCGGGTCGAGCTTCTCGATGTCCGGATGGTCGAGCAAGCGGAAGAGGTGGGTCGTCGCTCCGTTCCAGCTCGTGATGTTCTCTTCGAGTGACAGGGCGATGATTTCCGCAGGATCGAAACGCCCCATGGGCCAGACGGTCTTGGCACCGCCCGCCAGGCCCGCGGTCACCACGCCCATCGTTCCCGATAGATGAAAGAGGGGAAAGGGGGCCAGAATCGCTCCGGGAGGGCGGTCGCTCTGCGGTTCGCTCAGGCTTCGAGCGGCGCCGATCACGAAGCTCGTCATCATGAATGCAATCAGGGTCCGATGGCTGATGAGCGCGCCCTTGGGTCGACCGGTCGTACCCGATGTGAAGAGCAAGAGTGCCGGGTCGTCTTCGGCGATCGGAGTCGTTGGTAGGGAAGCCTGCTTCTCGTGAAGGCGGAGCGTTTCGAAGTCATCCTCGAAGCAGATGACCGGGATTTCTCCTTGAATCGGCTCGAGTCGCTCGATTCGTCGTCGATCAGCGAGTAGCAGCTTGGGTTTTGCGAGGTCGAGCCCGTAGCGGATCTCGTCGGCGGTCCACCAGGCGTTCATCGCGATGACGACGGCACCCAGGGAAACGGTGGCCCAGTAGGTGAGGATCCACTCCGGGGTATTGGCGGCGAGAATCGCGACGTGATCGCCCGGTCGGATGTCGTATCGCTCTCGGAGGGCGGCCGCGACGGAGGCGACGTCCGCGAGATGTTCAGCGTATGTCCAGCGTCGGCCGTCCGAGAAGACCAGGTATTCCTTGTCGCCGTGTAAGGCGGATCGCTCGAGGAGTTCTCGGAGTGAATACGCTCGCGTTTTGTAGACATCCATCGACTCGCCGAGGACGATCTCCTCGGCGAGCTCGAATGGACTGCCGGGAGCGAGTAATTGCCGAGTCGCCTCGTCGAATGAGGGCCGGTTGGGGGCTTCGTTTTCCGACATGCGGCTCTTGCGGCTCTTGCGGCCCTTGCGGCCCTTGCGGTTTAGTCGCTCGGGATCCGTTCCTAGTTGCTCGGCCCTTCGAGGATATGAATGCCACAGCACGTGCCGAGACCGATCACGTGGGCGAGCCCGATCCGTGCGCCTTCAGCCTGCCGCTTCCCGGCGCCTCCACGAAGATGGGTTGCAATCTCGTAGACGTTTGCGACGCCAGTGGCACCGATCGGATGGCCCTTCGAGAGCAGGCCGCCAGAAAGGTTCACCGGAATTCGACCGCCTAGCCATGTCGACTTCTCGTCGATCATCTTGCCGGCTTCGCCGTCGGCGCACAGACCTAGATTCTCGTAGTGGAGCACTTCTGCCGTCGCGAAGCAGTCGTGAAGCTCGACCAGGTCGAGATCATTCGGGCCGACACCCGCCATCTCGTAGGCTTGCGCCGCGGCGTTTCGAGTACAGGTACTGATGTCGGGCATGACTTCATCGCGATCGGTCCAGGGGTCCGTCGTGAGGACCGAAGCTCGAATCTTCACGGCCTGGCCGAGAAGGCCAAGTTCCTTCACCTTCTTTTCCGACATGAGGACCGCCGCCGCCGCCCCATCGACGTTCGCTGAACACATCAGCTTCGTATTCGGATAGGAGATCATCTCCGCGTTCATGACTTCTTCGAGCGGCGTCTCGATTTGGTAGCGCGCCTTCGGATTCATGGTCGAGTGGTGATGGTTCTTGACCGCGATCTGAGCGAACTGCTCGAATGTCGTGCCGTATTGCCTGGAGTGGGCCATGCCCGCTTCGGCAAACACGCAGGGCATCGCGCCCGACCCGAGGACTCCTTCCGGAGAAATGCCGACTTTGCCGGCTGCGCCGCCGCCGCCGAGCATACCCGCGCCCGCAAGCTTCTCGACACCGACCGCGAGTACGATGTCGTATAGACCAGCCTTGATGGCCGTCCAGCCTTCACGGAGCGCGGTGGCGCCGGTCGCACAGGCATTCGCGCAGTTGACGACGGGAATTCCTGTCTGACCGATCTCTTTCTGGATCTGTTGGCCGACCATGGCGGAGGCCATCATCAGGTTTCCGCTGTAGAGGGCCTGGATTTCGTTGATCGTGATGCCAGCATCGTCGAGCGCGAGGAGTGCGGCTTCGGCGCCGAGCGACGCGACTGAACGGTCGGGAAACTTGCCGAACTTGATCATGTCGATTCCGGCGATATAGACGTCTTCGCTACCCATGGTATTGCTCCTGATCGGGGTCGTTTTGCGACCGCATTTTTGAGAGTCTAATTGACAATTCGTGGATGAACTGAAGCGCGGGCCCTTTCAGGCTGCGGGCTTCAGGAAGTAGGCGAGATATTCGTTCCCCTCGGCGTCCTTGCGCGACGTAATCTCGTAGACGACATCGACGTTCATGCCGAGTTGGATCTTTTCGGGGTCTGGATCGATGCCGATCAGGTTCGTCTTGATCGTTCCTCCGCCGTCGAGGTCGGCGATCGCGGAGATGAACGGAACGTCGACACCTGGAAAGGCGCGGTAGATGATCGAATACGCATGCAGCGTTCCCTTGTTCGAAAGACGATGGGGTTCGACCGTGTCACGGCCGCCACATTTCCCACAAGCCATCCGAGCTTTGACCGAAATCGCGTCGCATTTCTTGCACTTGAAACCCTGCAGAAAGGGATCTCCGGATTTGGGGATCTGCAAGAGAGGCGTAATGGGGAAGGGTTGCTCGGCCACTGAATTGACTCCGATTGGGCGCCGATCGCACCTTCAATGGACGATCGATTGACGATCGATTGAG
>JAQBEG010000809.1:0-4213 GCA_032123985.1 Deltaproteobacteria bacterium | reverse complement strand
CTATCGACTCGAGGTCGAATCCAGCGAAGATTCGACGCGTTGATCCATTCGGGAATCGAGGCTCCATGCGCCCGCTCCTCGTACCGCAAAGTGAATGAGGCCACCGAACAAAGCGACATTCTTGAAGAGTGGTCCGATGTGGCCAGGGTTGCCCACATGCGTCGTCACAGTGATTGGTACGAGCGTGAAGAAAAGACCCACTGCCACCAGCCGGGTCTGAAACCCGAGCGCAAGAGCCAACCCACAAACAACAAGTACGAATCCGCTGACCATCATGAGCAATTCCGGCGGACCGAACAGGCTTGCAAGGTACCCCATCGGAGCCGCTTCGAGCCGAGCCAGCATCACGTCCTTCTCGAAGAAATGGCCCATACCCGCAACGATGAAGATGAGACTAAAGAGCACTCGGAAGACGCCATCTGATGCCGATCCGTAACGTGCGAGGTTCAACATACAGATTCTCCTCTCCGCGGGTTCCGACTCCAGGTACGCCCATGTCGTGAGCCTGAGCCGAACACACGGAACCCACGGCCCCTCGGCTATTCGCTGCGCTCGGTCAGCTTCGAGATGCCATCGACGATTTGAGGCCACGTTTGCTTTGGCAGATCGTGCGCCATGCCGGCGATCAGCATCAGTTCGCTATTCGCAATGCAAGCGTGTGTGTCCACACCACCTTCTACGGGAACGAGCGGATCGGCATCTCCGTGAATCACCAGCGTCGGCAAATCGAGGGAGCGCAAAGCCTCATCACGCGGCGGCGACGCTGCAATCGCTGCGGTCTGGCGAATATTTCCCTGCGGATGAAAGCAGCGGTCGAAGGCCCGCGCGATGCGTTCCCTTACCCGCTCTTCGTCGAATTCGAAGCCGGGGCTGGCGATCACGCGTTGCGTCGCAAGCGCATGTTCGATGAGGGCATCCCGTTCACTCGGAGGTGGAATCATGAGGCGCATCATCGCCTCGGGCTTCGCCGGCGGCAGATCTCGTCGACCGGTCGTCGACATGATCGACGTCATCGAGCGGACACGATCGCGTGCCTGCAAAGCCATGCATTGGACGATCATGCCGCCCATCGATGCACCGACGATATGAGCTGAGTCGATATCGAGTGCATCGAGCACACCAATCGCATCATCGGCCATGTCCGACAGGTAATAGGGCACGTCGACCGATTCGCCAGCCAGGATCTTCGGCATCATTTCTAGCAGCGAGGGCGGCGGATGATGGTCGAGCTTCGAGCTGAGCCCGATGTCGCGATTATCGAAGCGAATTACATGATGTCCGCGATCGACGAGTTCACCACAAAACTGCTCGTCCCAGGCGATCATCTGCGTGCCGAGACCCATCACGAGCAGAAGCGGGCGACCGGCGGGATCACCAAAGGTGTCGTATTCCAGCTCCAGTCCATTCGATTGCAATTTTGACATGGCGTGGATTCTCTCCTTCTCGCTGGGGCACGTCAAGTAGAATGGTCGGGCAGCAACTCTACCGCCTAATCTCTTTCCATCCGGCTCTCGCCGACTCCGCAACTCTTTCGCCGATTCACGCGAAACGCTAGGGTGCGCGATTCACCCATCGCGCCCGACGATGAATTTGTGTGTCCACAAGCCAGTCCCCGTGGCCTGGGCGGTAGGGAAGCTGATGTCTTCGTCAATTGAAACGTTCGACGAAGCCACGGAAGCCACGGAAGCCACTGCAGCTACGAGGGGCCAACCGCCGCCCCTGCAAACGCCGGGCATCCTCCAACTTGCATGGCCCGCCGTGGTCGGGAACCTCCTCTACTCGACGGTTTCGATGGTCGACATCAAGATCGTCGGCTCGCTCGGCGCCTCGGCCGTGGCGGCGGTGACCACGGGCAACCGTATCTTCTTCGTCTTTCAAGCGGTCATCATGGCCATGTCTGCGGGCACGACTGCCTTGGTGGCTCGGGCATGGGGCGCCGGCGATCGCGTCGAGGCGGAACGCATCACGAAGGTGTCGGTGATCGTGGGCGCGGGCGTGGGCCTTTTTTTGTCGGTGCCGGGCGTGCTCTTTTCGGACACGCTGGCGTCCGTGTTCAGACTGGAAGCCGACACAGTCGCGCAGGCGTCAGACTTCATCTTCTACCTGAGCTTTTTCAACGGCTCGTTTGCCGTGGCCATGATTCTGGGCACCGCGATCCGAGCGGCTGGGGACACTCTGACGCCGCTCTTGCTTGGCGCGATCACAAACGTCGTCAACATCGTACTGGTCTATGCATTGGTCTACGGCCGACTTGGGGCACCCGAAATGGGCGTGAAGGGCGCGGCGGTCGCCACCGGCACGGCCTTCACCATCGGTGCGCTGCTATCTGTCCTCTTCTGGCTGAAGGGGTGGTTCCGCATGGGTTACGCTCGAGGGCGTTCATTCTCCTCACGTCGACTCCGCCAGCTCTTCAAGATCGGCTATCCGTCGGGAATCGAACAGGGTGCCGTTCAGTTCGGCTTCATCCTGTTTCTCTGGATCGTCTCGTTCTATGGCACCGCACCGTACGCGGCCTACGGAATCGGTGTGCAGATCTTGTCGTTCTCGTTCGTTGTGGGTTTCGGATTTTCGATCGCCGCATCGACCCACGTCGGCCAGCAGCTGGGCGCGAACGATCCCGCCGGCGCGACGCATAGCGGTTGGCGGGCGCTGTCTCTATCGGTGGCGAGCATGGTCGTGCTGGGCGCGTTGATCATAATCTTCGCCGAACCCATCGCACGTTTCATGATCGACGACGACGAGGTCGTGCGCCTCACGGTCATCTTCATCTACATCCTCGGCGCCATGCAACCGCTCATGGCCATCGAGTTCACACTCGGAGGCGCGCTGCGCGGCGCGGGCGATACACGCTTCCCCCTACTGACCACGATCACGGGGCTCGTGATTGTCAGGGGCAGCGTCGCCAGTGCGTTTCTCTGGATGGGGCTCTCGGTCGAGTGGATCTTCGCGGCGCTCATCGTCGACTACATCGTCAAGGCGACCATGCTCGTCGTCCGATTCCGCCATGGTCGCTGGAAGACGATCGTGATCTGACACGAGTCAGGCTTCGCCTTCGTACTCCGATAGTTCCTCACCGATCATGCGCGCCTGATGGCGGTCGCGCAGGATTTCGGCCGCAGCAACGAGAATCTCGCGTTTTGGCAGCTTCGCGTCGATGCGCTCGATTTCGTCGAGTTCCGCTTCGGTGAACCCGGCTTCGAGACGCTCTTCACGTGCCAGTTCTCGCCCCGCAAATGAGAACGCGTGGTCGGTCTCTCGTTGATAATCCTTTGCACGTTTTGCTCTCTCGGGATCGTCCTTCGTAAACTCGCGCGACCAATCGCTGCCAAAGCGAACGTGGGTGAGTTCGTCTGCCAATACGAAATCCACTGCTTGCGCGATCTTCATATCCCCAACTTCATTGCCGTACTCCACAAGCGACCGGAACGCATCACATGCGAGCCCTTCCAGGCAGCGATTCACGCCCGTCACACGTAAGACCGGATCATCGTGACATGACGTCTCGAACAAGAACGTGCTCTCCGGGTACTGCCCAATTTCGGCTCCAACGTGATCCATCAACTTTTCGAAGATCTGGATGTGGCGGGCCTCGTCCCAGCACTGCCGCGCCATGTTCATTCTGAATTCCCAAGGCGAATCGGGAAAATCCCAGACCGTGCGTCCGGCGGCCTCCATCGCCTGCAGCTCTCCGACGAAAATTCCGTGGAGTTGAGTTTTGAGTTGCAGAGGGGTGCGCCCCCCCTTCGATTGACGCCCACCAGACCCAATCAAAAACTGAAAGCCCGGACCAAGTTCGTCGTAGACCGCCACGAGTTCCGTCCCTTCGATCCGCTGGCGAATCTTGGGGCCGATCTTCTCGAAGATGCGAACGATCTCCTGCACGTCATCCGGCAGCGAGCGCATCAACTGATTGCGGTTGTCCGCGCGCTTGAAGCGACGGTCGCGGGCCAATCCCTCGTGGCTCATGAATCGTTCCATGACGAACTCCCTTCTCGTGCCGAAATCAGTTCAGGACGCGGGGCGACCTAGACCGGCTTGTCCCCGATGATGGTGACGCGCTCGACGCGTCGCACGTTCGGATGGTAGTCGAACGCCGCATAATGCTGTACGGAACGGTTGTCCCAGAAGGCGACGGAGTTCTTTTTCCACCTGAATCGACACTGATACTCGGGGATCGCCGCTTGTTTGTAGAGAAAGCGTAGAAGCTTCGCGC
>JAQBEG010000808.1:0-8052 GCA_032123985.1 Deltaproteobacteria bacterium | reverse complement strand
CTGGTGTCCCACGTCGAGCACCAGTCGATCGTTAGGCGTGTCAAATACATAGTGGATCGCAGTGATCAGCTCGACGGCACCCAGACTCGACGCGAGGTGTCCGCCGGTCTGCGAGACGCGCGAAAGAATCTCGTCACGAATCTCCCCGGCCACCTGCTCGACGCTTTCACGCGGCAACTTGCGAAGATCGGAGGGCCGTTCGATCCCATAGAGCAGTTTTTCCTGCTTCGGTTCCTGACTCATCGAGTCCTCCGCACGGCAAAACGCGCGAGTTCGCGCAGCGGCTCGGCCCTTTCGCACATGCCTTCGATTCCCAGAAGTGCGCGATCGAGAAGTCCCTCGGCCCCCTGCCGTGCATCCTCGGTGCCTTGAATCCGCAAAATGCTCGTCGCCTCTTCGCTATCGGCATCGAGCAGATCGTCTGCAATCTGGAATGCGATTCCGACATTCTTCCCGAACACAGCGAGCGTCTCGCGCTCGGTCTCACTGGCACCGGCGAGGGCCGCACCTCCAACGATCGCCGCCTGAAAGAGCGCGGCCGTCTTCCGAGCGTGAATAGATGCGAGTCGTGAACGACGGGCTCCCTCCTTCGCGATACTCGCGCCCGCTCGAGTGTGCGCAACCTCCGAGCAGAAGCGCAGATCGTCGACCTGACCCCCAACGAGGCCCGCGGCGCCTGCAGCTTCGGCCAGACACCTCACGGAAAAAAGTGCGGCCTCCGCACCAGCGACAGCCGAACTGGGCTCCGACAGGACGGCAAACGCCTCGGTCAATAGAGCATCGCCGGCCAGAACGGCGGTCGCTTCGTCGTAGGCGACATGGACCGTTGGCCGGCCTCGGCGCGTCACGTCGTCATCCATGCAGGGCAGATCGTCGTGGATCAAGGAGTAGGTATGTACCAGCTCGACCGCGACCGCGATCGGCAGCGCGGCCTCCGCACGACCGCCAACCGCCTCCGCTGCCGCAAGCGCAAATACCGGACGAAGCCTCTTCCCAGCAGGAAAGAGCAGATGGCGCATAGCGCCCTCGAGCGATTCGGGAATCTTCGACGACCCCGCAAATCGCGCGTCGATCGCAGCGTCGATCAGCAGAATTCGCTCCGCCATGTACGCATCGACATCCACAGCCTAATCCTCGTCATCCAGGTCGCCCTGAAGCTCTTGGATCTCTTGGGAATCATCCCAGTCCTCGTCGGATTCGAAGGGCACGGCCTCCAGGTCTCCCTCACCACCCCGATCGGCCACCAAAATCTCGATGCGACGCTCGGCTTCCTCGAGCGTGGTCGAACACTGCCGTGAGAGTTTCACGCCGGATTCGAATAGCTCCAGCGCTTCTTCGAGAGGCATTTCCCCCTCCTCGAGCCGGCTCACCGCACTCTCCAGCTGCTCGAGTGCGTTCTCGAAGGACGGCGCCCCCGACACGGAATCGGGCTGTGCTTCGGCCGCCCCGCCGCGACCGCGTTTGCCACCCTCCGCGCTGCGACTCGACTTAGCCATTGGCGGTCGACTCTATCGGTCGACCGATCTGCCGTCAATCTTGCCCCAACCGTCGAACTACGCGGAAAACCGTAGGTTTTCGCTGCGAAATCGAATTCAGGGGGAGCCTTCTCTGCGACGACCGTCCGGATCGAGGCGGGTCACTTCGGCCCCGATCCTGCCACTCGCGAGCTGCAGCTCGATCGAATCGCCGACGGACACATCGCGGTCCGAGCGAACGATTCGACCGTCCGACTCGCGTCGCGCGAGGGCATAACCACGACCCAGGACGGCGAGCGGGCTGAGCGCATCGAGTCGCGCGACGGTCTCGCCGAGAAGTCTTCGATTTCGGTCCATCCGACCGCGAATCGCGGTCTGGGCGGCAGCCCATGACTTCGCCTCACGCGCGCGGGCGAGCGATACCCGGGCCTGCGGACTTCGGGCGTGAAGAACGGCGCGGAGTCGCGCGACCCGGTCGCGACGAACGTCGATTCTTCGCTGGATCGAAGTAACGAGCCGCCGCAGATCGCGTACCACGAGGCCTGCCAGCGCGGCGCGATCCGGAATGGCCAGCATCGCCGCAGCGGAGGGCGTCGGCGCGCGCGCATCGGCAACGAGATCGGCGATCGTGGTGTCGGTTTCATGGCCTACGCCACACACGATCGGCAGCGGCGACGCGGCGATTGCCTTGGCCACGACCTCTGTGTTGAAAGCCCAGAGGTCCTCGAGCGAGCCGCCGCCCCGAACCAACAAGATCACATCCACGTCCGGCGCAGTGGCGAGTCGACGGATCGCCGAGGCAATCTCCTCCGGCGCTTCGTCGCCCTGGACCCGCGTCGGTGAGATCAGGATTGGAATTCCGGGAAAGCGCCGGCCGGCCACCTTCAGCACGTCGCGCACCGCCGCACTGGTCGGCGATGTCACGACAGCGACGCGACGCGGGTGTGTCGGGATCGGTCGCTTGCGCTCCACGTCGAAGAGACCTGCGGCATCGAGCCTGCGTCTGAGTTGTTCGAAGGCAAGCTGCAGCGCGCCGACGCCGCGTGGTTCGAGCGTGCGGACGATCAGTTGCAGATCGCCGCGCGCCGCGTAGATCGAAACCTCGGCCTCCGCAACAACCTCGAGCCCCTCCTCGAGTTCGAAGCGGACGCGCCCTGCGCTACCGCGAAAGAGCGCCGCTCGCATCTGGCCATCTTCGTCTTTCAGTGTGAAATACGTATGTCCGGATCGCGCGCTGTGAAGATTGCTGATCTCCCCGACGACCCAGACGCGACCGACGTGATGCGCGATCAATCCCGAAAGTCCCGCGATCAGCTGCCCAACACCAAGAACCGAACGCTCGGCCGCGTCGCTCAATGCTCGCCGATCTCCGCCGCCGCGACGGCCTGCGGATCAGCGGCCTCAGGATTCGATTCTTCCCGGAGGCGTCGAAGATCATCGAAATAGGTCCAGCTCTTCAGGACTTCGACCGCCCGAGCCAATTGGACATCTTGTCTCTGCAGAGAGGCTTCGCTTTCCGGCGCTCCGTCCTCGCTTGCTGAGTCATCCGGACCCACCTGCTCCGATTCGAGGACGCGTTCCGTTGGAACATTTCCGTCCGTGAGGCCCGTTGCCTCCTGCTGCGTGAAATGCCCGTCGAGATCCTTCTCACGAATACGCCGCCGGTTCGGAAAACCGAGTGCGGGATCGTCTGTCTGTGTGACCTCGAGATCGGGGATGATCCCGACCTCCTGAATCGACCGACCGGCGGGCGTGTAGTACAGCGCTGTCGTGAGGCGCAGGCCGGCTCCGCCATCCAGCGGATAGACCGTCTGGACGGAACCTTTCCCGAACGTCGGAACGCCGAGCACAATCGCGCGATGATGATCTTGAAGCGCGCCGGCGACGATCTCCGAGGCGCTTGCACTGCCCGCGTTGACGAGCACAACGATCGGATAGTCGCCAGCCAGGCTGCTGCTCGTCGCGCCGTAGTCGGTTCGCTGAGTCTCGTCGCGCCCCTGCGTGTAGACGACCAATCCGTCGCGCAACCACTGGTCCGCGACCTCCACCGCTTGACTCAAGAGTCCACCCGGATTGTTGCGAAGATCCAGAACCAACCCGGAGAGCGGGCCGTGATTCTCTTTTTCGAGATCAACGAGTCGAGCCCGCACGTCGCTGCCGGTCCGTTCCTGAAACGAGAAGATACTTAGGTGACCGATATTAGGCTCGACCAGATTCGCACGAATGGAGGCCACCATGACCGTGTCCCGCTTGATTTCGAAGCGACGCGGCTCTGTCATGCCCTCGCGAATGATGAAGATCCCGATCGATGTCCCCTTTCGACCCCGCATCAGCGAAACCGCTTCGAAGAGCGTCATCTCCACCGTGCCTCGACAGGGCTCGGTCCAATCTTCGGGGATCTCGGTCGGGCAGATTGACGTGATCCGATCCCGCGGCTCGATTCCAGCACGCATCGCTGGCGTTCCATCGATCGGCGACACGACCTCTATGAACTCGCCCGGTTGCTTCGAAATCTCGATCCCCAGCCCCTGAAACTCGCCCTTCGTCTCGACTTTCATGTCGTCAAACGCCTCGGGATTCATGAAGGCCGAATGGGGGTCGAGATCATTGAGGATCCCGCGCATGGCACTCATCAGGAGCGCGTGTTCATCGACATTCTCGACATAGTTGTTGCGAACGATTTCGAGAACGCTCGCGAACAGACTCAGATCCTGGTAGCGCTGCGCTTCGATTACGGATTCAGCGCTCGACTCAGCCCGACCGACCAGGCTGCTGGCGGTGATCGCAACCGCGAGGCCCAATACAAAGGGTGCCAAAAAACTTGGGGTGCGTAGCATGCTCACGAGTTCGGCTACTCCAGCCCGACGAAGCGGGCGGCTGTGGGGCGTTTCGATCGATCCGAGAGCTTAGCAGCCCTATCAAAATTGGATCCAAGACACCGGCCGTGCAGCGCCGATCGTCCAATCGAGCTCTATCCACGTGCGTCGAGCAACCATCCCTCGGGATCGACAGGGTCTCCGTCACGCCGCAATTCGAAGTAGAGACTGGGTCCACCGAGCGATCCTGTCTCGCCGACTGTGCCAAGGGCCTGGCCCTCTTTTACTGGGTTTCCGACCTCGACGAAGATCTCGTCGAGGTGTCCGGAAATCGAATGAAACGCATCACCGTGATCCACGATCACGATCCGCCCGTAGCCTCGAAACCAACCGGAAAAACGAACGACGCCCGACGCCACGCTCCGCACCGACGTGCCCGCGCTGGCGGCAAAATCGACGCCGCTGCGAAAAGTGGTCGTCTGGAACTCCGGATCGACGACGCGTCCGAAACGCTCGGCCACCTTGGCATCGACTGGCGGCACGAGTTCGCCGCGTCGCCTGGCGAAACCCGAAGAGGCAACGCCTTCACCGGCGTGATCAGCCCGGGTACCGAGAGTTCTGATCGTCTCTTCGAGCGCCTGAGCGGCCTGTTCCAGTTCGAGCAATAATCGGCGCTCGCTCGTTCGATCCTTTCGCAGCCCGGTCAGGATCTTCCCCTTGGCCTTGCGCTCGACTTTGAGCTTCGTAACGAGTTGAGTCAGCCTAGCGTCTGCATCTTCGCGATCGTCGACGGCGAGGTTCGCCTCGGCCTTCAAGGCTTCGAGGCGATCGTGTTCTTCTCCGTAGCGCGCGACCAGTTGGGCGTCGTGCCTGACAAGGAGACGCAGCGCGCTCGCGCGCGAAAGCAGTCCTGGTAGCGAATCCGCAGAAAAGATGATGCGAACGGGACCAACCTCGCCGCCGCGGTAAAGCGCGACGGCGCGCGCGGCCAGCGCCCGCTGCGTACCCGAAAGCGCCGTCTGCGCGGCGGCGAGCTTGGGTTCGACCTCCGCCAGGCGGCGGCGCGCCGCTGCGACATCTCGACCTGCCGTTTGGCGATCGCGCGAGACCGTCTGCAGCCGACGATCCACCTCTTCGAGCTGTTCGAGAATGGCGCGCTCGCTGGCTTCGTGCTCCGTAACCCGCCCGCGGCTGTCATGGATCGCATCGCGCAGGCCCTCGAGTTCCTCCTGTCGATCCTTCGCGGCGGCTGGCGTCAACACACACAGGACGAGCAAGACATTGAACGCCAGGAGTCCCGTCCGTACTTCGAATGAACGCGATTGTATCCAATCCGCACGGCCCTTCTTCATCAGGTACGTCCACCGATCAGAGCGATGATCGATCCGAGCAGGCCGAGTCCCGAACCGGACGCAATCAATCGGATTGATTCGGCGGTGGTGAAGAAACGCAGCTCCGCACGACCGACCACGAGTTCCAGCCCAAATCGAATCTGAGGCAGCAATATCTCATAGGCACCGTAGACGACCAGCAGCGCAATCAATCCACCGAGTAGGCCCTGCAGCGTTCCCTCCAGCAGAAACGGCACTCGCACGAACGTTCGACTCGCACCGACCAATGCAAGAATTTCGAGCTCGTCGCGACGCGCATAGACGGCGAGTCGAATCGTGTTGGCCACGATCATCAATGCCGCCATTCCCAGCACCATCGAAATCCCCAGCGCCACAGCACGTATCAGGGAGACGGCGCGCGAATAGTTTTCGATCCACTCCTGACCCTGTGCGAGTTCGTCGATCCCGGGCAACCCATCGAGGGACGATTCGAGAATCCCGATCGCCTCGGCGGTGCGCGCCTCGGGCAGCAAATGGATCTCGAGCGACGCGGGCAGCGGGTTTTCTTCGAGACCCGCGAGCAGCTCCGGACCGCCCGCGATTCGCTCGAACCGCTCGAGCGCCTCTTTCTTCGTGACGACTTCCACGTGGTCGACGCCGGGCGCCGCCGCAACCACCTGCGCAAGCTCCCGCTGATCCGATTCCGAGGTCGACGAGTCGAGATAGGCGGTCAGTTGCAGTTCGGCACCAAACTCGTCGAGGATGCCGGTCATGTTTTGGACAAGCAGCGACGCGCTTCCGACGAGCACGAGCACGATCGCGATCGTCAGGACTGCCAACGAACTCGTCGTGCTCGCTCTGCGAATTCCGCGCAGCGCATTCGCGAAAGCAATCGCGATGAGCATGAACCCGCGATTCATGCGCTCACTCCCGTCGATGCACCGGCCGCAGGAATATCCTCGACGATGCGCCCGCCTTCGAGCCGCAAGACGCGCTTGCCGTAACGCTCGATGAGCGAATGATCATGGGTCGCGACCATCACTGTGGTGCCGCGCATCGAGGCCTTGACGATCAGATCCATGATTTCGATCGTGAGTTCCGGGTCGAGATTGCCGGTTGGCTCATCCGCCAGGAGGATCTCGGGTTCGTTCACGAGCGCTCGCGCCAATGCGACCCGCTGCTGTTCGCCGCCCGACAACGAAAGTGGATGATGAAAGCGACGATGTTGGAGACCTACGGATTTCAGCAGTGCAAAAACCCGCGAGCGCGCGTCTCGCCGAGGCGTCCCGACCACGTCGAGCGCGAGCCGGACATTCTCTTCGACCGTGCGGTCCTCGAGAAGCTTGAAATCCTGAAACACGACGCCTACACGTCGACGCAATGCGGGGATGGCGCTCGCACCCAGTCGCGCCACGTTTCGGCCGAGTACGAGGATCTGGCCTTCGGAGGGCTCCTCGGCGGCGAAGATCAATTCGAGCAGCGTCGTCTTTCCCGCCCCCGATGCGCCCGTCAAAAACAGGAACTCGCCTCGACGAACTTCGAGCGACACATCGTGCAACGCGTATTGGCCAGCCATGTAGGATTTCGAAACGTGATACATGCGAACCGGCGGTTCTCCGGCCGCGTTCGCCACCCGGCGCCTCACTTAGGCTGCCGCCTCCGCTTGCGAGCGTTCTCGACGAGATAGTCGAGAACGACTTCATCCAGCGGCTTCCCCGAAATCACGCGATCGCCGAAGACTCTCGACAGCCCGGAGGTCGTCTCGCGCGGAGCGGATGCTTCGCTCGGTTCCGCTTCGAAGAGTGTCGGCTCGGCCACCGCAGGCGAGGCCGGTGATTCGGACCGCAGCATCGCCGTCGCGGACGGTCGCTCCTCTTCGGTGACCGTTCGAGAATCAACGGAATCGGGTCGCGTACCGCTCTCGATTCGGAAAATGTCTGGCCCGAGCCGTTCTCCGATCGCGCGGTCGTGCTCGCCGCGAGAGAGTTGTTTGAGAATCGACTGGTGCTGTCCTTCCATCAACTTCTTGACGGCAGCTTCGATGTCGTCTTCGACCAGCAGTTTGGAATATTCCCGCTTCTCGGAGGCGATGATATTTCCGCCGTGGAAGAGATGGGTGATGACGTGGGGATTCGCACGACCACTGTCCTCGGTTTGGACGTGGAATAGAACTCCGCGATAGCGGAAATTTGTATTGAAGCCCGACAGCATCGTGAGCCCGATGTCCCCCAGAGATTCATGCGTTCGTCCGCTCGGAGGCGGATCGGGCGCGAAGATACCATGCGATCACTTCAGAAAAGTGCATCCGGGCAATCGCCCTGGCGCAACTTCACTTGGCCGCATCTGGCCTATCGGGAATTCGACTTCGAATCTGAAAGACGTCGCGCCCCGCTCGAAATTACGCAATGGGGCAATATGCCCTCATTAAAC
>JAQBEG010000807.1:0-3169 GCA_032123985.1 Deltaproteobacteria bacterium | reverse complement strand
AGCTATCCGTGCCCGTGATGGGCACCTTCGAGATCGAGAACGGAAAAATCAAGGCGTGGCGAGACTATTTCGATCTCGCGACTTTCTCGAGCCAGATGGCCTAACAACAACGCGCGAAGACCTCAGCCTTTCGTAGCGGACAGACGGGGATCCTGGCATCGCATTACCAGACAACGGAACGGTGGGACCTAAGAGCTCGCCTTGGGGTGGCGCTTCATTTTTTCGAAGAACGCTCGCTGTTCTTCGAGGTAGCGCTCCTTCTCGGCCGGGCCGATACCCGACAACTGCGCTTCGTCCGCTCGCAGTTCGCGCGTCCATGCCGCAAACTCGAGCATGATCCCATCGGGATCGAAGAAATACATCGAACGAACGAAAACGTCGTCGCTCAGCGTCGGACTAACCTGCATCGGAGAATAGTCGTGGTTGACGATCTCGGTCACCTCGACGCCCTTGGCTCGCAACCGCTCACGATACTCTTCCATCTTCTCAGGATCGACATCGAAAGCAACGTGGTTCATCGATCCATGCGCTGTTGCGATGGACCCTTCCCCCACCATTCTGGCGGGTGACGCCACGCCTAGAGCGCGCTCCGGCGACTCGGGAAACCAGAAGAATGCGAGCGAATCTCCACCGCCGATGTCAAAGAAGAAATGCTGCCCCATGCCGCCCGGCAGTTCGATCGTCTTCGTGAGCGGCATCCCGAGCACGTTTGTGTAGAAGTCCACGGTCCGAGCCATATCCTCGCAGACGAGCGCCAGATGGTTCACGCCACGCAGATCGAATTCTTTATTCCTCTGATCCTAGAGCTCCTCTGCCATTTCGTTTCTCCTCTTTTCCCTTCTTCGGCAACTGCCATCAACTTGTCGTTCAACCGTTGCCGCCGCCGAACACCCGGATTCTTCCCGCTGGACAGAAGATCCAGAGCCCTCACGCGAGTCCGCAGAATCGAGCGCTCTCCTCCCAAAGTCGACTCGCCACGGCCGGGTCCAGGGCTTCCTCCGAAGGCGCGGTCTCAGTCGTCTCCTTCCAGTAGTGACCCGATGTGTCGGCCAAAGTCGGATCAGTCGCGACGAGCACGGGTCCCTTCGCGCCGACAGCCACATCCTTGAAAAGGAAACCCACGATCTTGCGAGCGATCCAGGGCATTTCGCGAGTGATGTCGGTCGCGATGGCGCCTGGATGAACGGCATTCGACGTCACCCCCGTGCCCTCGAGGCGACGCGAGAGTTCGTTCGAGAACACGAGGTTCGCGAGCTTGCTCTGGTTGTAGGCAACCGAAGCCTTGTAAGGCTTCTCACCGCGAAAGCTCTCAAAATCGAGAGTACCCTTGGTATGCAGCATCGAGGTCAGGTGGACAATCCGACTGGGCGCGCTCGCTTTGAGTTTGTCGAGCAGAAGAATCGTGAGCAGGAACGGCCCCAGGTAGTTCACGCCGAACTGCGCCTCGAATCCGTCGACGGTCTTCCAGGCCTTCTGCGGAAAGATCCCGGCGTTGTTGATCAACACGTCGATCCGGGCAAGGTCGGCGTTCGCCTTCTCCGCAAATGAGCGAACGGATTCGAGCGAGGACAAGTCGACCTGTCGCACTTCGAGCTCGCCTCGACCCTCTGTCGTGGCCAGAATCTCCGCACGAGCCGCTTCACCACGCGTCACATCGCGACACGCCATGACAACGCGGGCACCTCGCTTCGCGAGTTCGCACGTGGTCTGCTTACCGATCCCCGTGTTGGCCCCCGTCAGGACCACGGTCTTGCCGTCCATTTCCATCCCTCCTGTTGTCCAGAGAGGCTACCCGAAACGGAGGACTCCGCCTTCGCGAAATACAACCGGTGATAGCTGGGACACTATTTCATGTCATCAAGGTTCCACCAGGGTGACATGGCGAACTCGATCGCGTCGTCGTAAACGATCACATGCCGAGGCGCCGAGTCGACCAGCCCACTCCAGAAACTGTCGTCCTCGATCGAGAATTCGGAGGGGTCGAGCTGGCGGATTCGGGCGTTGGCGAGGCCGGCGTCGTAAAAGGTTCGATCACAGATCCCGCTAAGCCAATAGATGAAATCGTTGGCCTCTACCCACTCGGCGGCCGCGCGCACAGGCTTTCCGCCCTTGATCTTGTGACAGGTACAGGAGAATCGGCCACCTCGCGCCGAGACAGCCACGCTTACGAGCGACTCTCCCGACGACTCATGCGTGACCTCGCCGATCTTCGTCAACAAGTCGACGGAATCGACCGAACGCTGATCCGACAGCGCTTCGACGACGAGGTAGCGAGGCTTGGCGTTCTCGGGATCCTCGACGAAGAGTGACCACTCCGCACGGATACCGTTCGCGAGGCCCGAGACGCGATAAAGATTCAGGGTCAAATAATAGCGAGGCTCCTCGCCTTCGAGGATCCTGATCTTCGACAACGGAAGCGGAAGCTCGAGTTCGCGTTCGAGGTTCTCCACTTTGTCTTTTTGGATTTCGAAGTTCCAATAGACCGAGGGCGGCGAGGCCTCGACCTTGAAGGGGACCAGGGGCTTGCTCTTTCCGAACATGATCAAGAAGAAGTCGCGCAAGTAGAGCTGCGAATAGAGGAACCTTTTGATTCCGCGCAGGAGTCGAAGACGTCCAGAAGTCGGTTTCAACGAGTGCCTTTCCGTCACGGTAGGTCACCGATCTGACAGAGTTGCTTGCCGCGGTTCTTCCCCTCGAACAATCGAAGAAAGGTCTTCGGCACGTTCTCCATCCCCTGTTGAACATCGGTCTCAGCCACGAGCTTGCCCTCGCCGACCCACGTTCCCAGGTCAGCCATGGCCTCGCCGATGCGGTCCATGTAGTCGATAACGATGAAGCCTTCCATCCGGCAACGCCGAATCACCAACTGCATGTAGTTGCGCGGTCCCGGAGGTTGCGTCTGTTCGTTGTAGGCCGAGATCCCACCGCACAGAACGATTCGCCCCCTCTGCGCCATGTTGTCTAGGGCCGCTTCGAGGATCGCGCCCCCAACATTGTCGAAGAAGAGATCGACGCCGTCTGGACACGTGTCGGCAATTCGAGACGAGACATCTTCGGACTTGTAGTCGATCGCTGCGTCGAGACCGAGAGTCTCGGTGAGCCACTTGCACTTTTCCGGGCCGCCCGCGATGCCGACGACTTTCGACGCGCCCTTGATGCGGGCGATCTG
>JAQBEG010000806.1:0-2684 GCA_032123985.1 Deltaproteobacteria bacterium | reverse complement strand
CGAAAGGACATCTTTGGCCAGTTCACCCTCCGAATCAATTAGTGATGGGCCGAAGCACCGATTGAAATCTCGACGGCCGGGGAGTTGTCGGTAGGAGAAGTGCGGCTCCTCGAGCGCCGTGTCAACGCTCGCAATGAAGAGCAGCACGTTCGTGGCCGGATGAGGTCCCGCCCGCAGCCAGCGATGCATCGCGCGCAGGCCTGAAGGTTCGTTGCCGTGAAGCAGTGTCGTGACGACACGTGTCCGTGTCGGATCTTTGCCGGGCACGGCGATCAGTGTCGGGCCGCCGAGCATGCGTAGAAATTCGATTTCGTTTTGCGGCAGAGTCGTCGGCCCGAGGTCAACGGCCCATTGCAGCATTTGTAGGTTTGCTTGTTGCGTCATCGTTGGTGGCGGCTTCATCCCGTGCTTACAGCTCGACCGGCCAGTTGTGCACGGGCGTGTCCGTGTTCGATAGCTCGACATATCGCTCGACCAACGCTGTCAGTGCGGACTCTTGGGGCTGCCCGGACTCGAAGAGTTCGAGCATCCGCCTTTGCCACACGGCGCCGGTTTGCCCGCCGTGTACCCGATCGACGATCACCTGGAGGAGTGGGTCGAAGTCCGTCGCCTCGACGGCCTGGGCGCGAAGTCCCCTGCGCGCGACCTCGACGAGTTGGAGGGCAAGGTCGGCTGAGCGGATGCGATCCCCTGGCGCAGAAACGCCCGCCGCACCGTCGGGCCAGACCAGGTCGGCGTCGAGCCCGCTCTGGGCGGCGCGATAGAAATTGGCGTGAACATCAGCGAAGTCGAGTCGCTCGGTCAGTTCGGCGATTTCCGGTACGAGTCCGTATCCGAGGCCGACCATGAACGCCGTATTCGCGAGCATGTCGGTGGTCGTCGGGCCGGATGGCAGGGCTCGCAGTTCGATGCGCAAATGGCCGCCCCCCGCCCGGTCATAGACCGGCCGGTTCCAGTTCCAGACTGTTCCCTGGTGGAGTCGGATCTCTTCGAGAGCCGGGATCTCACCAGATTCGAGGCAGACGTTCGGATCTTCTTTGTACAGGATGGGCAAGAGCGGAGGGAATATCTCCACCGCCTCACGGAAGAGTTCGAGGGCACCGTCGCGCACCCAATGTGTGCCAAATCCGACGCGCGGCAGCCTTCGCTTCTTTTTCTCCTGGTCGTCACGTTCGTCCACTGCCTGTTTGAAGAGGGCGACCCGAGTCTCCCGCCAGAGTCGATGACCTATGAACGTGGGAGAGTTTCCGGCGAGCGCTAGAACTGGTGCGGTACTGAGCTGAACCGCGTTGAACAAGGCCGCGAAGTTCTTGGGTGCGACGCGGAGATGGACCTGTAGCGAGGTCGCCGCGCCTTCGAACGTCACGGCATCGCAGTCCATATCCAGCGGATCGTCACCATCGATATCCAATCGAAACGGCGCATCCCTCGCGTTGCGCAGTGCGAAAGCAAGCGCCCGGTAGCGTGCGGTGTCGGTCATCGCATCGCGCTCGAGATGCTCGGCGCGAACGGTAGGCAGAATGCCGATCATCGCCACGCGCCCGGCGTGGAGCGCGGCGGCCCGACTGAGTTCGACCTGGGCTTCTTCGAGTTCGCGTCGCAATGCGGCAAAGGGTCTGCCGGCGAGCGGGCCGTAGTTCAGATTGCATTCCAGGTTGAAGCGGTCGAGTTCGACCGTCATGCGTGGATCGAGGGTCTCTTGCAGGACTTCGACGTTGAGCGGCAGCGGCTGCGCGGCATGATCGATCAAAGCCACCTCGAGCTCAGCACCGATCGACGCCGGACCATCGCCAAATCCGGGTCGTTCGAGCAATATTTCGAGTGAGTGCAGGCAGTCCGCAAGACGCTTGTCGAATTTTGCATAGTCGGTGGACGCAAAGCGGTCGTGGTCGATTTCGAGTCCCATGATCACCGCTCACCTTAGCAGTTCGAACGACGTCGCCCGAAAGCGCAATCAATGATTGCACGCAGTTCGGCCAGTTTCTCGCGACATCGAGCGCGTAGTCCGGGCGGCGGCCCCCCGGCGATCAGTCCCCATGCGTCGAGTCCGCGCCAGCGTGCGAGAATGAGCGAGCGCGACATGTGGAAGGGTTGCGTGACGAGCAGAATGTTTTCCTTCGCGTGATGGGTCGCCAGGAAATCGATCGAATCGATCGTTCGATTCGAATTTTCATCGAGATCGATCGCCCCGGGCGGGACCGAGGCCAATTCGAGCAGCTCGGCCATCGCGATGGCCTCGTCGGCGCGTCCGCTGCACAGAATTCGACGGCCTGCAGTGTGGTGGTAGGCGGCTGCAGCTGAAGCAACGCGCTCCACGAGATAACGATTGGAGTTTCCCGATCGCAGCCGGGGCCGGCAGCCGAGCACGACGATTCGGACCGCGGTCGGTGGCTCGCTGAGCGACCGGACTGTGCGCGATCGTGTGCTACGGCGAAGCCAGCTCGACAGTGCGGCACTCGCTCCGAACGTCACAGCAAGAAATGTGATCAAATGGACCAACATCGTTCGGCTTGGCCCCCCTTTTGAGCGGTACGACGCTTCGAGCAACCGCACGGACGTGCGCGGCCCGGCGAACGGGCGCGGCCAAGGGTATGCTCCTGCTGGCCTTCGCGCTCACCGAGCGCGGCGGATGTCTGGGGGGACAATGGCCAACACGTCACGCGAGCAATGGCGGAGCCGATCGG
>JAQBEG010000805.1:0-5109 GCA_032123985.1 Deltaproteobacteria bacterium | reverse complement strand
TCATGATCAACCGTTTCATGCTCTCGATGCTGGTCCAGCAGATCGCGCCGCATATCCATCACTGGGATCGGAGCGCGCTTTTCTCGGTCAACAAGCTCCGTCGGGATTGTGGCTGGGAACCGGAGCTGAACTTTCCGCGCGCGGTCGAGCGTACATGGCGCTGGTATCAATCCGAGGGATTGTCGGAGACACAGCGCTTCGATTTCGCGTTCGAAGACGCGCTGATCCGCCTCGTTCACGACCGCAGGGAATAGCCCCGCGCGGTTCAAGAGAAAGCAAGCAATTTGACCGAGATCTTCGTCGATGGGGATGCATGTCCAGTCAAGGACGAGGTCTACGCCGTAGCGGCTCGACTTGGGCTCGCCGTGGTCGTGGTCGCCAATCAACGAATTCATGTTCCCACAGACCTGGGCGTCGAGATGGTCGTCGTCGAGGAAGGGCCGGATGCGGCCGATGATTGGATCGCAGACGAGATTCGCAGGAACGATGTCGTGATCACAGCGGACATACCGCTTGCGGCCCGCTGCCTCGAAGTCGGGGCCTTCGCGCTAGGCACGAATGGCCGCGAGTTCACCCCCGATTCGATCGGCTCCGCTCTGGCAACCCGCGAAATCAAGGCGTCGATCCGCGAGTCGGGACTCACGACCGGAGGCCCTTCTCCGATCACGAATCGAGACCGGTCGCGGTTTTCGAATGTGCTCGATCGGATCGTGCAGCAAGCGATACGGAGCACTTGATCGGAACGGAATTGACCTGCCGCTCGAGAGGCCCGATCCTCACCCCGTGATGAATCCCGCGTCGTCCGAAAAACGAACCGCTCAGATGCAGGCCGATCGCATGCGCGCGGGACTTCGCGCGCTTTTCGTCGGCATTCTCATCTTCATTTGTAAATTCGGCGCCTACGCCCTGACCGGCTCAACGGCTGTGTTTGCCGATGCGATGGAATCGACCATCAACATCGTCAGCGCGGGAATGCTCGTTTTTGCGCTCTCGATTGCCGCGCGCCCGCCCGACTCCTCCCATCCGTATGGCCACGGCAAGGTCGAATTCGTTTCCGCCGGAATCGAAGGCGCCGCGATCGGTTTTGCGGCCCTCGTCATTTTCGTGCAGGGCATTCGCGAATTATTGGAAGGGCCGGAACTACAACGACTCGATCTCGGCCTTGCGCTTCTGGCCGCCTCGGCAATCGCCAATGCGGGACTCGGCCTTCATCTCACTCGAGTCGGACGAAGGACCCGATCCGATGCACTCGTCGCGGATGGGCGACATGTGCTTGCGGACGTTTGGACGAGTGTCGGCGTCATCGGCGGACTGATCGTCGTCGTCCTGACGGGCTGGATGTGGGCAGATCCATTGATCGCAATCGCGGTTGCGATCAACGTCGGGTTCGAGGGCTACCGCCTCCTCCACCACGCCCTGGGCGGCTTGATGGACGAGGCTGACGAATCTCTCATCGAATCAACGACGACAATTCTCGAGCAAGCAAGAGAGGCCCCGTGGATCGATCTGCATGGGCTCCGCAGCTGGCGTTCGGGAGCGCGGCGACACTTCGACCTCCACCTCACGGTCCCGCGCTATTTCGACGTTGATCAGGTCCATGCGATTCATGATCAGGTCCAAGCGGCGCTACTCGGAGAGGACGAGCATGGCGGCGACGTCGTCGTGCATTTCGACCCATGCGACGAGACCGAGTGCCAACATTGTGCAATGTCCGACTGCCCGATCCGCAGTCACGCGTTCGCGCACCCCCAACCGTTCACACCAAGCCATGCCGTGCTGCCCGATTCAGCGCTTCATGCCGAACCTGACGACGTTGACTCACCTGGCCCTCGGGCATCGCGACGCAGCTGAACGGCGCCGGACTTTATCATTCGTCGCGTACGCCCTTTTTCCCGCGTGCGCCCTTTTTCCCTTGTGTCGAACGAATAGTCAAGACAGGACAAGGCGCATGCTGAACGATCCGCTGTGCGGTCCTTCCAACCAGCATATTGGCCAGCGCGGATCGCCCATGCGTCGCCATCACGATCATGTCGACGTCACATTTTTTCGCAAGCTCGGTCACCGCCCGCACCGGACCGCCGTCGAGGATTCTGGTCTCGATTTCGAACCCGGCGCTCTCGAGCTTCGCAACCGTTGGCGACATCCTCTCGTCGATGTCCTCTTTTCTCATGTCGGGCTGACCCCACTTTTCGAGCATGTCATGCTGAAAAGGCTCAAGATACGGAGGTGTCGGATCGGCAAAAACGAGGAGCACACGCGTACGATCGACCCCGTCAAAGATCCGCGTGAACGCACTGGCCGCATCGACCGCGTCCGGGCCGAGATCGGTCGGGATGATGACCGTTTCGACCGGATCTCGCGGCGAACTATCCGCAGGATGAACTGTCAAGACGGGAAATGGCGAGCGTCTAACCACGTACTCCGCGGTGCTCCCCAGCAGGAGATGTTCGAAGCCTGTTAGGCCACGAGTTCCGGTCACGAGAATGTCCGCGTGTGCCTTTTCGGCCATCTCGATCAATTGCGGGCCCGGTGGACCATGCTCTACAGCGGTAGAAACGGTCAATCCGGATCTGCGAGCCATGCCGGCCAATTCCTCGAGTCGCTCGCTAGCGAACCTGTAAAGCTCCTTCGCGGCATCCGCTGGCACCATGAGAATCGGATAGGAGATGACCGGTAGGGGTTCGACGACATGGCCGAGCACCAGCCCCGCTTTGTGTCGACGGGCGAGCTGGGTTGCATGAGTCAACGCGAGGCTCGCAGTCTCCGAGAAGTCAACGGCGCAGAACACCACATTGATGGAATCGCTTCTTGGATAGCTCATTTCAATTCCCCTATCATGCAGCGCTGCCAGAGCGGCACTATGGCATGTTTCAAACTCAACAGATCGAGAGACTGCAGAGCGCGTGCCAGTCGGAAATCATGGCTGGAGTGTCCCCTGTCGCGCATTGGAGCGAGCCGGCCCCTCTGAACGAGCATATAGTACTCGACATGAGACATTTGGTCGTAATTCTGGCTTCGGGGGCGTGCGGGATTTTGTCGGCGGTGACCGAGGCAAGCTCCCTGCTGGCTTTCGGATTGTCGCGGACGCACCGAGCCGAGCGGCACGGGTTCTGCATTCGGGTTTCTGCATGACGTCGAGAAAAGCGATCGCGAAAATTGTGTCGCTCGTTGCGCTAGGTGTCGCCATGGCGTTTGGTGCAGCGTGCGTTGACGTGCCGGCCGCCGTACAAACTGCGACCTACGGGCCCAGTTTTTCCTATATCCCGAGGGAGCGACTCCAGTCCTCCATGTGGATTCTGGCCGCAGAAATCAATCGATTGGATGAGCTCCTCGAAGCCTCACCCGACGGCAAAAATCTGCGCGCACAGATCGCGATCCAGAACTGCCTCCGACGTCTGTCCGCGGCGGTCGAGCAGATCGATCATCCGGGCCGATCGACCCAGCACCCGGTGCTCAATCAGAATCTCCATCGCTTCGCAGATCGAATCTCCGCGGCCCAGCGTGGAGCCGAGCGGACGCCGCCGAACTATTTTCAGGCGAGTTCCCTATCCGGAAGCTGCTTCCTGTGTCACGGATCGGCCGACGAAACCGGCGTGCAGTAGAGTCCGTGTCAGCGTGCGTTTCCAAGCCGTGCGCGATCGCGTGCAATCTAGATTCGCGTCCGCTACATGACCTCTGTGGCATGCGTGTAACATGAATTGGAGTTCTCGATGAGCCGATCCGGCCCCCTGACAATGCGTGAAAAAGCGTTCGAAGAAGTCTTCTTTCGGAAGGAGAGCGATCGCCTCCTGGAAGCGATGCGCGCGCAGAAAACGCGGAAAAATCAGTTCGAAGCGCTCTCTGGAGTACTCGGCGTAGACGCACCCAGTCTGATCGATCCACTCCTCGAGCTTGGCCTTCGAGAAGAGAACGTCACGGCCCTCGTGTTAGCGCCTCTGGTCGCTGTCGCATGGGCTGATCACACGCTGGACGATGCCGAGAGGCAATCCATTCTGAAGGCCGAGAATGATATCGGCATCGATCCAAAGAGCGAGGCGGGAAAGCTTCTCGAGGTGTGGCTTGAGTACCGGCCCCATGAGTCGTTGCTCGATGCGTGGGCGGCCTACGTCGGCGAACTCTGCCGCGTTCTCCAACCCGATGAACGAACGCAGCTGCGCGACGACATCGTCTCCCGTTCGCATCGCATTGCGAGCGCAGTCGAAAAAATCATCCTCCGCGCTGGTGGCCCAACGGATTCAGAAAAAGCTGTCCTTGCGAGAATCGAGTCCGCCTTTCTCTAGCTCGGAAGCTCTAGCTCGGAAGCTATGAGTTGGACGAATCGTCATGCTCGCCGGAGGGGAGCATGATCGACATGCGTGTACCCACGCCCGACTCGCTCTCGGCGCTGATCTTCCCACCATGGTCGTGGATGATCCTCTGACTGACCAATAGACCGAGGCCCGTCCCTTTGCCGCGTTCCTTGGTCGTATAGAATGGTTCAAATATCTGATCGAGCGCGTCCGGCTCGATTCCGATGCCCGTATCCGCGATGCTGACCTCGACGAGATCGGATGTCGGCTGGGTCAGATGAACCGTGAGCGTACCACCGCCGGGCATCGCATCGATCGCGTTGACAATCAGGTTCAGGAAAACCTGCTCGAGCCGGTCGCGATTTGCGACGATCTTCGGGACCTGCGAATAATTTCGCTCGATGACGATTCCACGGCCCTTCAGTTTCTCGCGAAAGAATCCAAGACTGTGATCGAGAACCTCGCCGACGGACATCGCGGCGGGCGCCGCATTCCGTGGACGCGCGATATCCAGGAGCGTCCGGAGGAGGTCCTTCACGCGGCGAACCTGATCAACGATATGCCCGGCTCGCTCTCGATTCTTTGGATCGGTCACGGACTTTTGCAAGAGCTCCGCATAGCCCAGAATCGTCGTCATCGGAGTGCCAACGTCATGCGCGATGCCCGCTGAAATCGTCGAGAGCTCGGCGAGCTGCTCCGCCTGACGCGCACGCTCCTCGGCCTCGCGTAGCCGCCCAAGATCGCGGAGGAATGCCGTGAACACCCTTTGGTGGTTCACGAACCCTTCACTGACCGCAAGATAGAGGGGGAAGGTGGAGCC
>JAQBEG010000804.1:0-3677 GCA_032123985.1 Deltaproteobacteria bacterium | reverse complement strand
GCAGGCGGGCTGCCTCCGGCCTCACCAATTCCAACGCCGATGCGCGCAAGGAGGAGTTGTGTGTAGTTCTGAGCGAATCCGGACAGCGCCGTCATTCCGCTCCAGACCGTGACCGCGAGCGCCACGATGTTGCGCCGATTGCCGCGATCCGCCCAATAAGCGATGGGGATTCCGGCCGTGATGTAGACCAGCGCAAACGAAAAGCCGCTGAGAAGACCGAGTTGGGCGTCGTTGAGCCCCATGTCCGCCTTGATGGGTTCCTGAAGGATGACGAGGATCTGGCGGTCGATGAAGTTGAAGGCGTAGGCGATCGTCAGCATGATCAGGGCATAACGAGACACGCCCACCGGAATGGCTGAATCACTCGTCTTCATCATGAAATCTCCCGGTGCGGTTCGCGCTTGGCGTGGCACCGATCCAGATCGCCATTGCGGGCCGAACTCGGGAGCACTCGAACGGTATAGCCAATCCTTTTCGCTATTTCGTGTCTCGATCGAAGAGAGTGAGCAGGGCCGGTGCCAGCAGCACATCCGCGAAAAAGGCCGTGACGATCGCGAAGCTCACGAGAATGCCTAGATTCGTGAGGTTGTGCATGGATGAAAGCACGAAGCCGAGAAATCCCGTCGCGAGAACAATGGTCGTGATCAGCATCGCGCGACCAGCCGTAAGGAGTGTCGTCATGACGGCGGTCTCTAGATCGGCACCCTCCTCGCGGTACCGCCGATAGTTGTGCATGAAATGGATCGTGTCGTCGACGGCGAGGCCGAGGGCGATGCCACCAACCAACAACGAGAACGCGTCGAGTGGCATGCCGAAGATCCCCATGAGCCCGAGCGTGAGCCCGATCGGGACAAGGTTAGGGATCATCGCGAGCATCCCCAGGCGAAAGCTTCCAAGTAGCAAAATCATCAGGGGGGTGATGATTGCGAAGGCCAGAACGTAGGATCTGGCGATGCTCGTAACGACTGCGCTGATCGATCGCGTCAGCAGCGAGAGCACGCCGGTCATCGAAGGGGTTCCGACGTCATCGAGTGTGGCCCTTGCATCGGCTTCGGCCAGATCGAAGAATCGAACGTATCCGACCGCATCTCGCCAGGGCATGCGGACCGCGATTCGCGCGATCCGGTAATCGCTATCGACGAGTTCCTCGAGGTCGTCGGTTCCCGTATTCTCGAATAGCAGGAGCTCCTGGGCGACCAATGGGCCATCGTCCGGGATCGCGTAGGCGTCTTCTCGATCGCTGTTGAGGGCGCGGTTGATCTCCTTCACCACGTCAGCGAGGGAGATCGTCTGCGCGGCCACCAGACCGTCGCGGCGCTCCTCTTCGAAACTGGTGCCGAGTTCCGCCAGACGCGCAAGGGTTTCCGGTCGCCGGATCCCGCCGGCTTCGTCGGTTTCCAAAAGAATCTCGAAAGAGACCGATCCGCCGAGCTTTTCATCGATGTATTTCGTGTCCCGAACGATATTCGCATCCTCATCGAGCCAACTGAGTGGGTCGTGCGAGAGCGTGATGCGCGACGCGCCGACAGCGGCGACGATGATCATCGCGGCCGACACGCCTACGACCAGGACCGGCTTTCGTGTCGCGAATCGTCCGAAACCAGTGAGCATCCGATCCAGCCCATTCTCTTTCTCGGAGGTGGAGTGACCTCCAGGATTTCCGAGCGGCACGATTTGAGTCAGAGCGGGCAGAAGCGTTAGGCTCAAGGCAAGCGCAATCATCACGCCGGTCGGTGCGAAGATGCCAAGAGCAGCGACGGGCGCGATCCCAGCGCCTGCAAAGGACGCCAATCCGGCGGCCGTCGTCACACTGGTCAACACCAACGCCAGTCCGGAATGACCTAACGCATGGCTGAGTGCATCCGCGCGATTCTCGCCGAGGCGAATTCGCTCGAAGAGGATGGCGAGCAGATGCACGGAATCCCCGACGCCCACGGCGAGCAGGAACGAGGGCAGAATCTGTGTCGGAACGTGGATCGAGGTGCCCGACCAACCCATCAGCCCGAGCGTTGCGAGGAGCGAGAGTACGACCACGACCAGCGGTGCCACCACCGCGACGGCGCGCCGAAAGAGGACAAAAAGCAGTAATGCGATCGATGCGATTGCCAGTGCGACGAAGCGCGGCATGTCCCGGAACATCGCGCTCGAGACGTCCTGCAGCATGACGGTCGAGCCCGCGGCATGCAGAATGAAGTCGGGCCCTTCGAAGTCGGCGATGACCTCGCGCAATGCTTGTACGAACTCGGTAGTCTCGGCGCTCGACAGAAGTGGTGGCGGCTCGTCCGATTCTTGCGCGGATCCGTCGAAGCCGGTGAGTGCGCCGGTTTCGGAACCGATCGATGTATAGAGCTGAAGTTCGAGCACGATCGTCGAGACCGCTGCGTCTGCGGAGATCACGTTGTTGCGAAAGAGGGGATTCGCGATCGCGCGTTCGCGAAGCTTCGCTAGCTGCTCGTCGTCCGCGGGCCAGGGATCGAGGAAGTCCTCGACGAGCAACGTGTCCTCCTCACCGCGCGTGTCCCGCGCATTGATGAGACTCGTGACCTCGTCGACATAGGGAACTCGCTCCTCGATTGCATCATGGAAGGCGCGCAACTTTTCGAGAAAGGAGAGATCGAATACACCCCCGGGCCCGACGCGATTGGGCCCCGGCTCGGCCGAGATGATCACGCGCTCATCGCGCCCGAACTGTTCTCGGAAGGCGCCGTAGGAAACAACGACCGGGTCATCTGCTTTCAGGAACGCTTCGAAGCTGACGTCGACGCCGAGATGCGGCAGGCCGGAAACACAGGCCACCACGAAAGCCAGACTGGCGATCAGGATCAGAGCCGGTTGGGCTGCGACGGTTCGGCCCCAGGTTTCGAAACTCCGTTCGACGCGATTTCGAAATCCACTCGCCATGGCTCGAGCTTAGCCTGCGCGCGCAACCGTCGTCAGCTGCCAGACAGTTTTCTGAGGAGCGTCCGAGTCGCATCGAAAAGCGCTTCGGCACCGCCCTCCGGGCCCGGTGCTTTCGCGATCAAGCGTTGTTCGGGAGTAACACGAAGTCCCGATCGCGCGTGCGACAAGAGTTGGAAGAGTCGATCGGGATCGATCTGGCTCTTGGGCGCGACCTGAAGGACGATCTCTCCGCGCGCGGTTTCGATTCGTACGATCCCCAGTCGCCGCGCTGCGATCTTCAGCCGGATGACTTCGAGCAGATTGTTGGCCTCCGCGGGCAAGCGTCCGAATCGGTCTAGCAGTTCATCCCGGATCAGGGCGACCTCGTTCTCATCGCGAGCGCTCGATAGGCGTTTGTAGAGAACCAGTCGCTGACTTACGTCCGGGACGTAGTCCTCCGGCAGACGCCCGACCACCGGCAGTTTGATCTCCGGATCGATCCATTCTTCATGGGCGTGCCCGCGGAGTTCCTCGATCGTCTCCTCGAGCATCTCCATATACGTCTCGTAACCGACGGAGCGAAGGTTGCCCGATTGTTCGCTTCCGAGAAGGTCTCCGGCGCCCCGGATCTCGAGGTCAAGGTTCGCAAGTCGAAAGCCGGCTCCGAGTTCCGAGAGATCCTGGATTGCTTCGAGTCGCTTCTGGGCATCGCCCGAGAGCGAACCGAGATCCGTTGGGACAAGCAGATAGGCGTAGGCGCGCCGAGAGCTCCGGCCGACGCGGCCGCGAAGTTGGTA
>JAQBEG010000803.1:0-3246 GCA_032123985.1 Deltaproteobacteria bacterium | reverse complement strand
GACTCGCCGGGACGCACGCGGAATCGGTCCCCGACCCTGAGTGCATGTGCAGGCAGGACCCGCTCTTCGCCCTCTTCCTCGCGGCGGGCGATCAGGGGTGTTGCGTCGATCATGTCTCGGGTGAGCGACGCGGAACGGTGTCGAATTCGCATTTCGAGATAACGACCGACGGTCAAAAAGAAAGTGAACATGCAGACAGAGTCGAAATAGACTTCGCCCGTGGCCGTCAACGTCGCATACACGCTCACGACATACGCCCCCCCGATCGCCAGCGAAACGGGTACGTCCATTCCGGGCGAAACGAGCCGAATTTCTCGCCAGGCAGCGCGAAAGAAGGGGCGTGCCGAAACCAGAACGACCGGCGTCGAAACGATGAGACCCATCCAACGCATGAGCGCGATCGAACCAGCCGACATCCCGTCGAAAACACCCGCATAGAGCGCAACCGAGTAGGTCATCACGTTCATGGCGCCGAGGCCCGCCACGCCGAGTCGGATCAGAGCCGATCGATTCTCGCTGCGCTCGAGCGCGGCCCCATCGCCTGGCCGATCCGGCCGCGCGGCGAAGCCAATCTCGGCCAACCGAAGGACGACATCACGCAGGTCTAGACATTCGGGATCCCATTCGAGGTGTACGCGACGTGACGCGAGACTGACACGGACAGCACGGATCCCTTCGCACGCATTCATATGACGCTCGATGACCCATACGCATGCCGCGCAGGCGAGCCCTTCGACCAGAAGCGAAGTCCGCGCGACGCCGCTCGCATCCCGTTCTACGAATTCTTCTTCGAGCGCGGGCGTCTCGAGATAGGCGACGCGCGCTCGGACGTCCGGAAGGATTTCAGCCTGGGATCCCGTCGAGCTTTCGCGTCGAAGGTACCAGTCCGACAAACCCTGAGCCTCGAGTATTTCAGCGACGGCACAGCAGCCGACGCAACACATGGGTCGAGACTCTCCGAGCACCTTCGCTGAGACCTTCATTCCTCTGGGAATCGGAAGTCCGCAATGAAAGCAAGCCGCGGGATCTGCGATGGCCTCAGCCGGCATCGCCGCCATCGTCAGCGACCGGGATTCCGAGGATCGGCGTCTGGAGGAATTGAAGTATCCGGTGTCATACTTCGTCGAACATCAACATCCCGATGGCGATAGGCGATCGCGACAGTCACGAGGCTCCCCACCACTGAGACCCCAAGAAGAACGACGATGAACCAGGGCCAGAAGTTGAGGTACCAGGGAGATCCTTCGTCAACCGATCGAGATGTCATTTCGTCGCCCCACTCGGGAGATGGAATCGACTCGACTTCTCGACCTCGACGCCTGGTGTATCGATCGACTCGATGCGGAAGAATACATCCGCCGATTCGGCTGTCCGTGCGGCCTCTCCGGATAACAGAAGGCGAATCGGAAGAGTCCCGAGTTCACCGCCCGCCACATGGATCGACTTCGGACCATCATATTCGAGCGGTAACGGACTCTCGAAGCTGATTCGGTATTCGCGTGCGACCGCTTCGCGATTCGCGACGCGCAGCGTGAAGACGTTCTCGACTCCGCCGTCCCAGTCCTGCCGATAGAGACGATTACGATCCCGAACGACGTCGAACCCGACCGGGACTCGATGGGCAAGGGCGTAGGAAAATGTGCCCAACAGGATGAGAATGAGACTCGCATAGCCAACGAGACGGGGCCGCAACCAATGGCGTTGCTTTCCGTCATCCTTGTTTTCAGAGCTATAGCGGACCAGGCTCTCGCCGTAGCCCATTGTCTGCATCACATCCGTACACGCATCGATACAGGCCGCACAGCCGATGCATTGATATTGCAGGCCGTCCCGAATGTCGATTCCGGTCGGGCAGACATTGACGCATTTCTTGCAGTCGATGCAGCTTCCCAGTCCGACTTTCGCGGGATCGACCTTCCGCCCTCGACTACCTCGGGCCTCTCCGCGAACGGTGTCGTAGCTGATGATCATCGAATCGCGATCGAACATCACGCTCTGGAAACGCGCGTAAGGACACATGTGAAAACAGACTTGCTCTCGGAGCACCCCCGACAACAGAAAGCTGCCGGCCGCGGGCATTATGAGAGCGATCCGCTCCCATTTGCTGAGGTCGAGACTCAATACGCGCGGGATCAATTCTCGGATCGGCTCAAACAGGCCCACGAAGGTCAAGGAAATCGAGAACGCAACCAGCGCCCAGAGCGAGTATTTGAGCGCCTTCTTCCTGATCCGCCTGATGTTCCACCGGCCACGGTCGAGACGAATTCGCGCAGCACGATCTCCTTCGACCCAGCGCTCGATCGAGAAGTACACCAACGACCAGATGGTCTGCGGGCAAGCCCAACCACAAAAAACGCGCCCAGCGGCCACGGTGACTGTGAAGAGGGCCAGTGCCGCGATCAGCAGAAGCCACGCGAGCAACACAAACTCTTCGGGAACGAACGTCGCCCAGAGTATGGTGAACCGGCGATGCTCGAGATCGAGCATGACACAGGGATCGCCATTCCAGCGCAACCATGGCGCGAGATAGAAGATGAGCAAGAGAACGACGAGGACCACGCGACGCGACGTTTGCCAACCGCCTCTTACCCAGAGCGGATAGATCTTTCGCCACTTTTCATAGAGGCTTACCGTGGTCGGTCCAGCGGCGTCGGCCGGTGGCACAGACTCCGGAAGGCGACTCGTCTCTGCAGCGCCCATTAGTCAGCCTGGGCCCTCTTCGCCGATCGACTGTAGACGTAGAGCGCCGCCAGATGGATTCGTTCGGGCGAGAGAATATCGGCATGGGCGGGCATCTGACTCATGATACCGCCATTGAGAGCCGCTTGAATGTCCTCGCGACGACCACCATGAAGCCAGACATTGTCAGTCAAATTCGGCGAGCCCATGAGCGGGTTGCCCGTTCCGTCCGGCTGATGACACGCGCTACAGACCGTCGCGAAATGGACGCTGCCCCGAGCGGCCCGTTCTGCGTCATGTTCGCGACCGCTCAGGGAGAGAACGTACTCCGTCACGTCCGCAACGCCCTCGTCTCCTCCGATCACGACAGCGAAGGGCGGCATGATTCCGTTTCGACCGTTGGTAATCGTTTGCACGATCGTTTCGGGCGCGCCGCCATAGAGCCAATCGCCATCGGCCAAATTCGGGAAACCGGGACCGCCACGCGCATCGGAGCCATGACAGGTCGCACAGCGGTTAGCAAAGATACGGCTGCCCATCCCAACCGCCTGTTCATTACCGACAAGA
>JAQBEG010000802.1:0-5437 GCA_032123985.1 Deltaproteobacteria bacterium | reverse complement strand
AGGGAAAAGAGACGGACCCGGGCGATGGTCGTCAATGGGAAGGTCGTTGCGACCGATTCGCCCCCTGACATGGCCCACCAGCTACTTCTCGGCCATGTTCCTGTGCTCCTACATCCCAACCCGAAGTCTGCCCTTGTCATCGGGTTCGGGTCCGGCGTCACGCTGGGCGCTGTTGCGTCGCACCGCGGAATCGACGAACTGACACTCGTCGAGATCGAGCCCGCCGTGTTGGACTCGGGACCTCTCTTTCGTCATATCAACGATGGCGTGCTGGACGATCCGCGATTGAAGATCGTCATTCAAGACGGCCGAAACTTCGTGAAGACCACAGATCAAAAGTTTGATGTGATCACGGCGGATCCAGTCCACCCGTGGGCTGCGGGCTCGGCCTATCTCTACACGACGAACTACTACAAGCAGGCAAGCCAACGCCTGAACGAGGGCGGCGTAATGTGCCAGTGGGTTCCGCTGGTTGCCCTGACGGTGGAAAACATCAAGTCCATCATCGCTTCATTCGGGGAGAACTTCGAGTATGTGTCGGTGTGGAGTACGTTCGCGGACCTCGTTCTAGTCGGCAGCAACAGTCCTTTCAAGCTGTCCATGGAGCAGATCGCCGAGCGAATCGCCGAGCCTGACGTGAAACGCCAGCTCTCTTGGGTGAATTTTGGAGAGGCCATGAAATTTATGTCCCGGCTGAGGTTGGAAACTTCGGGAGTCCAAATATTCACAGAGGACGCAATCATCAATACCGATGACAACCTCTACCTCGAGTTCTCGTCCCCGCTCGCGATCGGACAGTCGTGCACGATCCAAAATCTCTGCGGGATGGCGAGCTGGTATCCTTCCCGGATCGAGATGGTGGAGACGTGGAGTCCGCTATTCGACTCCGCCGCTGAAGCACGTGAAGTCATGCGGCGACACCGCCGCGAGCAGTCTCCCAAATTGATGAACCTGCCGGTGGCTGAGCCTCAGCGTCCGATCTAATTCGAAATTCCCGGAGCTAGGACGATTGGCGGCGGCGGAGAATTTTCCCGAGATCCGACACCCGAAGGCGCAGCTCCTTTTCGAACCAACCCGTCACGGTCTGGATGCTCTCGAGGGCGTCGCCCTGCCCGGGCCAATGGCCGCGAACGACATCGGGATGGACATGATTCAAGAGTCGCGAAAGGCAGGCCGCAACGATGAAAAGATCGTCGAGCAGTCCGATGGGTCCAAAGATCAGTGCCGGGATCAGGTCGATCGGGGAGAGGACATAGGCGACGCCGGCCAGTGCAACGCCCTTCTGCACGATGGGAACATTCCGATCGCGCAGTAGCCGTAGCAACAAGACCGTCAGGTCCGGCAACAGCAACAAGAGATCGCGCGCGCCACTTCGCTCGCCTGCTACGCGCTCGACGAGGTGCTCACGGAGCCGATCGTAAAGTCGACGCTCTCGCGGGTTCAATTCGATCGTCACCACGATGTCGCTCATTGATCCCCCAGTTCGCGCCCACCACCCAGCTCTCGCAGCGCGCGATCCACATCGCCGTCCTTTCCCACGCCGAGACGTTTGGGGCCGGGCGGCGGAAGCGGCACGGCCCCCCGGAGTATCCCAACGAGTCGTTCGCCGTCGAGGTTCTCGTCGAGCCTCAGCCCGAGCAGCGCCGCGATCGTCGGTGCAACGTCCGCGAGTTCGAGACTTGGAACACGAATCTGGGAACGAATACCTCGACCCCACGCGACGAGACCCACGCTCGACGCCTCGAAATCCCGAAAAGGGAGCGCGCCAGCGCTCGCACGGATATCGGCCGGGCGCAACGCGGGCTGAACGAGGCCATTGCCGATAACGAAACCCGGCATCGCGGCCAGTCCAAACCAGGCCTGTGGATCCGCTCCCGCCCGAGCGAGGTCCGCCGCCGACACGACTTCGAATGCACGCGTCCGAGCCGCTTCCTTTTCGAGAATTCTCCTTGCGGCGATCGCACTCTCGGCTTCCCGCGCGTAGACGTAGGCCGAGCGGCCATTGCTGCGCGAAAGTGCCAACCAACTCCGTACGCCCATCGAACTGCGCGGATCACGTCCGATCAATCCACCATTGACGAGCGCGACATTCGGGTCGACCTGAGTGTGCACCGCTCGATAGGCGACATCTCCGGTGACCACGATCGCAGTGTCTGCGAGCTTGCCTGCCTCATGAAGGCAGCTCTCGAGGCGACCAATCCGTGCGTCAACACGAGCCAACGCTTCATCCGCCTCGACACTTCCGAACCCGGCAACCAGCTGATAACTAGCTGTCTGATCGAGCCTAATCAGCCAGAGCCCCGGATCGCGCTCCGAGGCCGCGATTCGACAGGCCAGCTCGATGAAGGCGGCGTCCTTTTCGGCGGGAGAAGGCCAGGTACGCGGATCGCGAGGAGAATCGTTCGTTTCAGGCGACTTCTCGATATCAATGGCCGAGATCAATTCGAGTTCGCGGATGAGCATCGGGCTCGACAGATTGCCCATAAAATTCAGCCAACTCGTCGAGGCATTGGTAGGGCCGCCATCCGGTACGATGAGTTCGATCCGCGCACCGGTGGTCGATGGCCAACCGAGCGAAATGACCCCTCGACCGAGCGCCGCATCCCATAACGCCGAGCCCTTGAGCAGTCGGTTGTCCCAGAAGGGCAGCGATCGCTTTCCGTTTTCATCGAGCGCTCGATCTGCAATGATGCCGTGCTTCGCCGGGAGACGACCAGTCGCGAGCGTGGCATGCGACGCATAGACCGAGCTCGGTGACGGCGGATTCACGTGGACACCGACGACACCCTCGCGCGCGAACCGAGCCAGGTTCGGCATCCGAACCGCATCGCCCTCACTCGCAATGTGGGCCCAGGCGTTCAGGAAGTCCGCCGATTCGAGCCCCGAGATCGTGATCAGAATGACGCGACGCGGAGCGCCCGACCCTTGTGTCGCGGCCTTACGAGACTCGTCTTGCGTCAGTGCCTGATCTTTGAGAGACGGCGTCGCACAGGACGCGCAGACAAGCGTGACAATCAGCAGAATGATCGCTCTCAAAGCACGCCCCCCGTATCTAGGAATCCCCACGCGTACACCGCGAAGACCATGACACACTCTTTGTTTTCGAGCACCGAGACGCGACGGCCGAGCCGATCGAGCCTTCCGCGACGGAGAGGCCCTGGCGAAAAACATAGTTGTGATATTTTCTCTTTGCATTTCAGCTACTTACATATTGTCCGGGCATCGCGGGAGGGATTTTGATTACCCTGCGATCAACGCGAGACGAATCGAGAATCCGAGCCCGTTCAAGAAAGAGTCCCCCACCATGGAGCCGACCGCGCAGTTCGAGGAAATCACAATCCGGCTCACCGAAAGCGTCCACGGATGCGACCATGTGCGCGGTGTCCTCGGTATTCCCGAGTGGTGGCCCACCGGTGATCGCGTGGCTGTCGTCTTTGCCCATGGCGGCTCGAGCAATTTCGAGGACCCGTTGATCACGCTGCTCTCGCAAACACTCACGGAGAGAGGCTACCTCACACTGCGATTCAATTTCCCCTTCGCCGAGGCTGGAAAGAGAAGCAGTGCCGATTCGCCCGAGGTGCTCGAGCGCGGATTCAGAGCCGCGCTCAATGTCCTCGGACGGGATCCGACGGCACTCCCGGCTCAACTCTTCGTCGGTGGTGTCGGACTCGGCAGCCGGGTCGCGGCCGGATTGGTGGCGGATCGATTGCATGCCGATGGACTTTTCCTACTGGGCTTTCCGCTGCATCCCCAGGACAAGCCGGAGGAGAGCGATCCGGATATCCTGTTTCGGGCGACGACCAGGATGCTCTTCGTTCAGGGAACGCGTGATCGACGTTGTAACGGTTCGGCGCTGCGCAAAGCCCTGCGCCGAGTGGGTGCGCCGATCGAAATTTACGATGTCGAGGAGGCCGACTCGGCATTCCATGTACCCAAAAAATCGGGAAGCACGAACGAGCAAGTCAACACCGAAGTGCTCGGGGTCCTGACCAACTGGCTCACCCGCCGTCTCCGCTAGGGGAATCACCCTATGTCCGAAACAAGCGACCTTTATTTTGCGCAACTTCCCGTCGGCGAAATGGCGAACCTTGCCTATCTGATCGGTAGCCGTGCAGAACGTAAAGCCTTCGTGGTCGATCCAGCCTGGAACGTCGGCGGACTACTCGCCCAGGCGGCCAGCGATGACGTCGAGATCGTCGGCGCGCTCGTCACGCATTATCACCAGGATCACGTCGGCGGCGAGATATTCGGCCACTCGATCGAGGGACTCGGCGCGCTCCTCGAACTCCAGCCGGTTCCAATCCATGCGAATAAACACGAGGTAGAGGGACTGATCAAGGTGACGGGCGTATCGGAGAACGAACTCGTCGCGCATGAAGGCGGTGATCTGCTGAAAATCGGTGGAGTCGGAATTCGGCTCATCCACACGCCTGGGCACACGCCGGGGAGCCAGTGTTTCCTCGTCGAGGAATCGAGGCAGTCGGGCCACCTGGTTGCTGGAGACACGCTCTTCCTGAACGGCTGTGGACGCGTCGATCTACCGGGCAGCGATCCGCGAGCGATGTACGAGAGCCTCGAGACACTCAAGCGACTTCCCGACGACACGACCGTCTACCCGGGGCATCTATACTCCCCAGAGGGGCATGACGTGATGGGGGAACAAAAGCGCACGAACCCCTATTTGCGAGCTGCCTCGGTCGAGGTTTTCCTGAGTTTCATGGGGCATTGATACTCAATCGAGATTCGCGCACACGCCCATTGATATCGGCTGCGAGGGTTTCTGAGGACGTTGAAATCCGTACCATCGGGCGTTAGAGTCTCGCCCGTTCGAAACCCCGGCACGTCCGCGTCGGTGTTCATCGTTTAACCGCTTCATATTCGGAGGCTAGCCCCCCATGAAGGTCATGGTGTGCCTGAAACAGGTGCCCCATCAGGATGCGCGTCTCGACGTGAACTCCGATGGGACCTGGATCCAGGAAGACAACATCAAGTTCGAAATCAATAGTTATGACACCTACGCTCTCGAAGAGGCTCTCCGCCTCAAAGACGCGGGCGACGCCGAAGTCGTCGTGGTGTCTATCGGTCCCGATCGTGTGACTCAGGCCCTGCGCACCGCGCTCGGGATGGGTGCAGATCGAGCCGTTCACGTCAACGATCCGGCCGCACGGGGCGCGGATGCATTGGGATCCGCCAAGATCCTCGCGGCCGTTGCCAGGGAAATCGAGGCGGACATCATCTTCACCGGCCTGATGGCTGATGACGACAATGCCGCCGCGATTCCCCCGATGATCGCCCAGCTTCTCGACATGCCCTCGGCGACGGGCGTCACGGCCACGGACTCGAGCAACGGCTCGGTCAAGGTCGAGCGCGAACTCGATGGGGGTGCGATCGAGGTGGTCGATCTGCCAAAGCCTTGTCTGATCGCGATCCAGACCGG
>JAQBEG010000801.1:0-4437 GCA_032123985.1 Deltaproteobacteria bacterium | reverse complement strand
GGGGATCGCCAGCGCCTGGCAAGCCCCAAAGACTATCAATCAGAGTCCGGGATCACGTCTGCTCACAGCGGGACGGATCGACGGCGTAGGTGTTGCCCGCCGCGTCTATGCTGCGACGTGCTTTGTCGGAGCGCTCGGCCTGATCGTGCTCGCCCTCGCGCCCCACGAATTCAGCGGCATGGTGGGCGTGCTGCTCGTCGGTGGAATCGCCTGGCCCGTGACCCGCTGCGTCAGCGTAATCTGGGTCAACCGTCGTGCCACCAGCCACGTGCGAGCGACCGTTCAGTCGTTCCTCGCACAATCCGAGTATCTGGGCGAAATCTTCCTGGGAGTCGGACTCGGCATCCTCGCCCAGGCGTCCAGCATCGGGGTCGGCATGCTTGGCTCGTGTGCGCTCGTCACATTTGCGGGTCTGCTCGTCGTTCGATCGCGAGCCGAGAGCGAGCGAGCTAAAGTTCGAGTCCGCGCCCATCACCACCGATGACCGCCAGGAGATCCCATGTCCCTTTCAATGCATTCCGCAAGCGCTCCGATTTTCATTCGCACACTGAACAGCATGCTGACCTGGCTCGACAAGGCCGACGCGCATGCAAAAGCCCGAAACTTCGAGGCAAACAACTATGTCGGACTTCGGCTGGCGCCCGACATGCATGCATTCGCTCGACAGATTCAAATCGCGACAGACTCCGCGAAGAACTGCCTGGCCAGACTTGCCGGCGTCGAACCGCCGAAGTGGGCCGACGACGAGGCTTCCATCGACGAACTGCGCGCGCGGATCAAGAAAGCGATCGACTATGCGGGGTCGATTTCCGCCGACAAAATCGATGACTCAGAGACTCGCGAGATCGTGCTGCCAATCGGCCCTGATCGATCGATCACCTTCACGGGCGATACCTTCCTGACAGGATTCGCGCTGCCCAACTTCTTCTTTCATGCGACGATGGCTTACGCGCTGCTGCGCCAAGCCGGAGTCGAACTGGGAAAGATGGACTTTCTCGGCGCACCCTGAACAACCGGGCGACCGTCATTGTCGCGGCGGCTAGAGGGTTTGCATCCAACGGGCCACGGCCTGCCCAATCTCTGCCGGTGAATCCTCCTGGAGAAAATGCGCGCCGGGGACGGTCACTTCCGTCTGATTCGGCCAGCTTCGGCAGAATTCGCGCTGCGGGCCCACCAGGATCGAGCCGGGATCAGCATTGATGAAAAGCTTCGGTAGGTCGTTGCCCGCCATCCATTTGCCGTATTGCGAAACCAGGTCGACCATCTGCACCGGCTCGCCCTCGATCGGAATCGCACGTGGCCAATTGAGCGTCGGCTGTCGGTCATCGGACGTCGCGAACGGCGCACGGTAGTGCTCCATCTCTTCGTCCGTCAGCTTGCGTAGGACGGCGGAGGGCAACACCGCTTCGACGAACATATTGCGTTTCAAGATCAGGTCTTCGCCCTTCTCGGAGCGAAAGCCCTGGAAGATGCCACGAGCGCTCTCCGGCCAGTCGGCCCAGGTTACTGGCGTCACGATCGCTTCCATGTAGGCGATGCCCTTGACCGCATCCGGGTGATTCTTGGCCCAATGGAAGCCCAACCCGCTACCCCAGTCGTGGATCACCAGAGTGACGTTATTCGTGAGCCCGAGCGCTTCGAAGAAACCCGCCAGATAGTCATAGGCCACCAGAAAGGAGTATCGATCGGGACCCTCGCCGGCCGGTAGCTTCTCGGAATCACCCTGCCCGATCAGGTCGGGCACGATGACTCGTCCGCGGCCTTCCAGTTCGGGAATCACGTTGCGCCAGAGATAGGACGAGGTCGGGTTCCCGTGTAGCAACACGATGGGATCACCCTCCCCCACATCGACGTAGGCGATCTGCTTGCCGTTCACTTCTTGGAACTGCTTTTCGTAGGGGAATGCGGCTGAGATCATGGGATTCTCCTCTCGTGGGTCTGATCGATCCTGTGTGTCTTCGACGGAACAACCGGGATGCGAAACACTACCGACGTCGGATGTCGAGTACCAGAAAAATCGGTCTCGAACTTTTCACCAGAACGATTCGAAGCGGCGCTACTCGAAAGCGTTGCGTTGAGCCACGGTTTCGATATTCAGTTGTCCAGCCAGTCCGGCGGTGCGATGCACCGAAATCTCTTGCCATTTTTTTGACGAAGACATCTGAAGCAAGTCAGCGCGCTTGGGATACATCGCGATCGCCACTTCGTCCCACAGATCTTCAACCTGGCCCAGAGCGAGGAAGGTCACATCGCCGGCGAAAATGCCTTTGCCGCCAAACTCGGTCAACAATTTGGCGACCTCCTTCGCATAAAGCTGATAGGCCTCGTAGCCGGTCAGGTCCGTCTCGCGGCCATCTTCGTACTCAGCCTTTTCCTTGAACTTCAAGAGATTGATCATATAGATCGGGCCATCGGGGCCCTCCGCCAACATCTCCTTGATGCGATCGGGATTGGTCGGCATCACTTCATTAACGACTTCCATGTTCGATTCTCCTCGCTCGTCTGTTGCTATCTGACCGGACAGTCGGGGCACGCACTCCGCGGTGTCCGAATGGACGCCTATGCATAGTTTGACATATTGACACTACCACTGCCATTATATAGCTTCATCGAAGCCCCTCGCCAACGTCCAGACCCAGGCGATGGATCGCTTACCGCACACGCGCAGACGACAGGAAGATCAGCATGACACTTTCGACTCCGCTTCAGATGATGGGCGCTCCGGGCTCTCCCTACACACGAAAGATGCGGGCGGTCCTGCGATATCGCCGGATCCCGTATCTCTTCCTTCAGCAGAATTCCCCGGACGCGGCAAAATTGCCGATGCCGAAAGTCCCACTGCTCCCGACATTTTTCTTGCCGAACGAGACGGGAGAGATCGTCCCCGTTACCGATTCGACACCTTTGATCCGTCGTTTCGAGAGCGCCTTCGAGGGGCGTTCGATCATTCCGCCGGATCCCGCGTTGGCGTTCCTCGATGAGCTGATCGAGGACTACGCCGATGAGTGGCTGACGAAATGCATGTTCCACTACCGCTGGTATCACGAAGCCGACGCGACAAAAGCCCGACGGGTCCTTCCCCATTGGGGGATGGTGAACGTCACGGACGAGAAGATCGCACCCATCCAGAAGATGATCGGAGACCGCCAGATCGAGCGACTCAGCGTCGTAGGATCGAACGATGTCACGGCGGAAGTGATCGAGGAGAGCTACCGCCGTTTCCTCTCCGCATTCGATGTGCAGCTGCAGAACAGCCGCTTTCTCTTTGGCAGCCGGCCCGCATCGAGCGATTTCGGGATCATGGGTCAGCTCACCTGTCTTGCGCTCTTCGACCCGACGCCGATGGCAGTGACACTCGAGCGTTCGCCGCGGATCTACGCGTGGACCGAGGTGATGGAAGATCTATCGGGCATGAACTCAGGCGACGACGACTGGGCGAGTCCGACCGAACTGCCAGATACGATTCGAGGTCTGCTCGGAGAAGTCGGCCACTTCCATGCGCCATTCCTTGTCGCGAACGCCGACGCGGTCGAGCGGAAGGCAGAGCGCGTCGAGACGGAAATCGCGGGACGCCCCTGGGTCCAGAAGCCGTTCCCCTACCAGAGAAAGTGTCTGGGATGGCTTCGCGAAAGCTATGCGAAGCTCGATTCTGGCTCGCGCTCGACCGTCGACGGCTACCTGAAAGGAACGGGCTGCGAGGTGCTCTTCGCATGACGAGTCCAGGCGCTCGTCGAAACGGTCCGTGCCGCTGCCACCGCGTAGTGCGCGTAGCGGACGGTCCGCAGCGGTGACACGCGAAAGCCCGGAGCAGCTCACAGTCTACGGCTCGGCCATCTCCTACTACACGGGCAAGCTCGAGGGATACCTCCGCTATAAGGAGATCCCGTATCGGTTCGTCCCGCTCTCGCCGAAGCGCGGACGCCGCCTCCAAAAGGAGACCGGTACGTCCCAGATCCCGGCCGTGGAACTCCCGGACGGTCGTTTCATGACCGACACCACGCCGATGATCGATTGGTTCGAATCGCACTACCCGACTAGCCCCGGGGTGATTCCGGGCGACCCGCTCCAGGGCTTCGTGAGCCGCCTCGTCGAGGACTACGCCGAAGAGTGGCTCTGGCGGCCCGCCATGCATTTCCGTTGGAACTACCGCCAGGACGCGACCCTCCTCAGTCGGAAGATCGTGGACGAACTCATGGTCGACATTCCGCTTCCTGGCTTCGCGAAGCGATTCATCATGCGGCGAAGACAGCAGGGCTTCTATGTACGTCGCGATGGAGTGACCCAGGAGACCTGGGACCACGTAGAGGGGATCTACTTCTCGACCCTGGACCGGCTCGATTTCATCTTCTCCCAGCGTCCCTTTCTGTTAGGTCAGGCCCCGACGCTCGCCGACTTTGGATTCTTCGCTTCGATGTTCCGACATTTCTCACAGGATCC
>JAQBEG010000800.1:0-3155 GCA_032123985.1 Deltaproteobacteria bacterium | reverse complement strand
TGATCCAGCCAGGGTCGTTGCATCGATGATACATCCCATCGACATCGTCGTGCTACCTCTACGCGCATGCAGATCGTTGATGGCGGGGAGATCGAGATCGCGCGCGCTCGATCTACGTCTGGACGAATGCGAGTGTGGCTGCCCGTGGTACCGAGTTTTCTACTGGTTTTCGGAATTGGCTGGATCGGGACCGATCGTCTCGAGCAGCAAAACGATTTCTGCAATGCCTGTCATCTGCCAGATGCGACGCCCCTACATCTCGAAATTCGCGAACGCTTTGATCGCGTCATTCCGCAGAATCTCGCCGGCGTCCACGGCCGAGGCGGGGTGGAAGACCGAGAGGATACGGCCTTTCGATGTATCGATTGTCACGCGGGTTTGGGGCTGCTCGAACGCGGCAAGATCAAGATGCTCTCCGCTCGCGACGGGTTCCGTTATCTGATTGGAAGTTTTGAGGAGCCAGACGAAATGGCTTTTGAACTTTCGGCGCGGGCCTGCCGACGTTGTCACTCGAGCTTTCGGCATTCGGCGGCTCCCGGTTGGACTTTGACCGCCTACCACGGTCGGCCAGCGCACGACGAACCAGAAGCCCTTCGATGCGTTCGATGCCACCCCGTGCACGAAACGAACGGTGATGCCTTTGCCTACTTCATGAACCGATCACGCGTCGACCGGCAATGTCAGGAATGCCATGTTCCCGGCAGTGAGAAGGCAGTTCCGCCTCTCGCCCCATGCTCATCGTCGGAGTCGTGCTCGTCATGATTCTGGTCTCGGCCTGATAGCGCTCGAATGCCGTACGTTAGTCGACGTCGAACTCGATCACGATGACTTCGAATTGGCCGGGTACGATCATGCCGCTGCGTTCGAGCACGCGCTCTGCTTCGTCGACTCGGACGACGTAGAGCCCCTCGTTCCTGGCTGCGCCCGAGGCCGAGGTGTCTTCGCAACGTCGGTGGAAATCCACACCGACCCGATAGCGACCGCGAATGGGATCGGGAAAATGCACCGTCTCGACGCGTGGTGCAGGATCGAGACAGCGACGATCGTCGATGAGCCGTCCGCCGGAGCGCGTTGGCGAATTCGCGAAATACACCGACTCCTGTATGGGATCGGTCACGAAGAGATCGAGATCGGCTACGTCGTCGAAGGCGAGGCGGACCGACAAGCCAATGGCAAGCCCGTTCGGTATCGGCTCTGCGAGCGCCTCCCGCAGTCGAGCTAGACGGCTGTTTTGTTTGGCGCTGAACTCGCTGCTTCGTTCGGCAGCCGGAGACGGGGGACGAACCGGCCGAATCGGGCGCGATGGCGCGCAAGCTGTCGCAACGAGAATCAGTATCAGCGCGCAGACCCCGCGTTTCGCGACCCCAGGCATCATGAGCGGGAGTACATGCCGAGTGATATCTTCATGCGCGCGTTGTAGTGCGAAAGGAGTTGTAGACATGTCGTTCCCGCTATTTGATCTGGGCAGAGCTCGAGAAAATCTGCGGTCGTCCCTGCATACGTTAGATCGTTTCTACAGCCTATCATCGTTGCGCCGGATCGGGCTCTCTCTCTTCCTTCTGGCCGTGATTCCAGCGTCCGGCGTAATGGCCGCAGAGCAGTCGATTAGCGGGCACGTGATCGGCGTGGACGGGACGCCAGTCGCCGCCGCGATGATCTCTCTGCGCCAAGGTGAGCCCTTTCACGAGCGGACGGTCTTCACGGATCATGCTGGCGCTTATCAGACCACCATTACAGCCGGCGAACCTTTCGCGGTTCGAGTCCGACGGATCGGTTGGCGCGACCTACGGCAAGCGGATCTTGCACCGACGCCCGAGAAAGCCGCGAAGTCCTTCGACTTCGTGCTCGATCCGGAGACGGACCCTGCGGCACTCGCCGCACAGCTGCCGGCGAATCGCTGGTTCAGCCTGCTGCTTGCTGAGATCGATGACGAAACCCAGCGTGAGGAGTTCGTCCGCCAGTGCACGTATTGCCACCAACAGGGCAGCGCTGCGACGCGTCGCTTGAGAGACGACGAAGAGTGGCAGAAGGTGCTCTCGCTGATGGCGCGAATGGGCGGGACTCTCTCGCCGGAGCTGCGCGCGCAGATTCCGGGGCTCTGGCGACGCGCCTATGATCCCGTTCGCGCCGTGGCCGCTCTGACGGATACTTCGCATGGCAAGCAAATCGCTTCGGTGCCCGCGCCGGAAGTTCTGCACGCGACCGTGGATGAGTGGGCGCTCGGGCATGCTGCTTCGATGCAGCACGATCTCGCGGTGCATCCCGATGGGCGGGTCTACAGCGTCGACATGATGCAGGACGCGCTCTACCGCTTCGACCCGGAGACGGAGGCTCGAGACGCCTTCACCCTGCCGCATGGCGATCTTCCCCTCGGCGGGGTCTTCGGTGCCGCCAGTGGGCCCTTGCCTCCCTACGCAAACGCTTATGTGGGCCCGCATTCGCTTCAGGTCGCACCGGATGGCTCGGTCTGGATGACGCTCGCCCTCGGCAGCCAGCTCGCTCGTTTCGACACCGACACGGAAGAGTGGCAGATCCACGTTCTCGAAGAAGGCATCTATCCCCATACCCTGCGCTTCGATCAGCAGGGCCGCATCTGGTACACGATGGCCGTCTCCAATCACGTCGGAATGCTCGATCCAGTCAGTGGCGCGCAGAAGAGCATCCGTTTGCCGGCGACCAGCTTCAGCCAGGCGCTGGCATTGCGCGCGATTCCGATCGCGCTCTGGCTCAGCCAGTTCTTCGATCTATCAAGCATGAACACAGGAGAGGGCGGCGGCGGAGGCATTCGCATGCCAGTTCCCTATGGCATCGATGTCGCTCCCGACGGGGGTATCTGGTTCAGCCAACTCAACGAAAATCGAATCGGTCGGATCGATCCGGAGACGCTGGATGTGGAGATGATCGAGACACCCTTCAGTGCGCCGCGTCGCCTCCGCTTCGACTCAAAGGGACGCCTCTGGATACCGGGCTTCTCCTCTGGACTGATCTCACGCTTCGACCTCAAGACCCGAGAGTTCAAGAGCTACGCGCTCCCGATCGAGCCTCTCGGCACCGAGACTCCCTACGCGCTGAACATTCAGCCCGATACGGATTCGGTCTGGATCTGTGGCACCAACAGCGACAGCCTGATTCGCTTCGAACCCGAGCAGGAGACG
>JAQBEG010000799.1:0-3498 GCA_032123985.1 Deltaproteobacteria bacterium | reverse complement strand
AGCGACTCGAAATGGATGGTCGGGTCGAGGCGCGTCGGTTCTCTTCGGAGTTCGCCCCGCAGGTCGGGCCTCAGCTTCGAATGGATCGTTCTGAGAGTCGACGTCTTGCCAGAGCCTTCGATGCCCCAGAGCAGGATGCGCGCGTTGACCTGGGTCATCAAAGCTTTCCCTTCTTCGTCAGAAGCCGGCGAGCGTGCGTGCTTACGTTGCTAGGCACGTCCTTGCTCTTCATCAGGCTTCGCAGATCTTTGTCCTGAAGGTAGTTCAGAAATTTGATGGCCTGGGGGGCGGGCGTTTTGGGGTTCATCGTCAGTGCCAGCTTGATCTGGTAGTTCTTCGTCCACTCTCGGTTGTTCGAAATGATGCGAAGCAGATCGTCGCCGATCGATCGATTCTGGGCGATGGTGACGACTTCGGTTTCAGTGAGTTTTGGACTTCCGAGAACCGCGGACGAAACGATTCGATTTCGGTCCCTGATCAAGAGAGAGCGAGCTTCCTTGCCGCCGATGCGTGCGAGCTTGATCTTTTGCATCACGGTCATGTTCTGGACCGCCGAGAACAGCGATCCTTTGTCGCTCTCGTCGTCGCCATCCTGTTCCGAGGCGAGTAGGTGGGCGATGTCGCCCATACCGTCGCCCAGAATTTCGAGTACAGCCGCCTCCGCATCTTTCTCATCGAAATCCTCGTCGTGGTCCTCTGTGGTCTCGCGCTCTTCGAGGCCAAGGAAACTCAGGATACGCCCGATGACCGCGCGCCCGGTCAGCGGGTTTCCACCGAGGGCGTCGACGATTTCCTCGTGTCGCAACATTCGCTCTTGATTCTGGCTGATGATATCGACGACGCGGCTATGCGGCAGCGTGGCGAGCCAAGCGATCGTGATGTCGTTGGTTGCGGCGTTGAGTGCCAGAGACTCGCAATGGGCTTCGTTGTCCTTATGGACCTGAGCCATCAACGAGAGCAGGGCGGGATGAGCGGGGCCTTTGAGCACGGTGCCCAGGATGTGATCGGGGAGCGTTTCGAGGCTGCGGCGCGCGGTTTCCTTGACGTCGGGTTCGGGATCGCTGCAGAGCACGAAGAGGACGGTCGAGAGTTCGATGGGGTCGAGCGGCAGCGCACCGCGGGCCGCCATTCGCCTCGCCTCGATCGGGGCATCGCGACGGGCGTACTTCGAGGCCTGCGGCGAGAGCTTCAGCTTGACCGTATGAGTAATCGAGGCTGCTGCCGTCAATCCGATTCTCTCCGCGCCGACTCTCCCTAACTGGGATGCAGTCGTATTGAAATAACCGCGTTATTGGAAAAAGGCAGAACCTTCGGACGCATCGCGGTGAGACGGTCCGCGGAGTGAATCGGTCATGCAAGTGCAAGACTTGACCGCCCTCTGGGGGATTCGTATAGAATTCAGCCCCGGTCGCTCTGATTCTTCTCGAAGAGAATTCGAAGTCCGTCGAGCGTCAAGAATGGTGCGACGTCATCGATCGCCTTGCTTTCGCTCGCGATCCGTCGCGCGAGACCGCCGGTGGCAACGACTTTCGAATCAGCACCAAGTTCGCCACGGATTCTATCGATCATCGAATCAACCAATCCGGCGTAACCGTAGAGGAGTCCCGATTGCAACGCGCCGGTCGTGGTTCGACCTATCACGGATTTGGGCCGTGCGATTTCGACGCGATGGAGCTTGGAGGTGCGTTCGAAGAGCGCCTCCATCGAAATATGGATACCGGGGCAGATCACGCCGCCCAGATACTCGCCCAGTCCAGAAATACAATCGAAGGTCGTCGCCGTTCCGAAGTCGACCGCGATGATCGGTCCGCCGTAGAGTTCGAATGCGGCGACCGCATTTACGATTCGATCTGCGCCAACCTCGTGTGGGTTCTCGTATCGAACTGGCATTCCGGTCCGCGTTCCCGGGCCGACGATTTGTGGTGCCTGGCCAAAGAGCTTGCTCGAGACGCGCTCCCAGATCGGTACAACGGGAGGGACGACACTCGACATGATCACGTCCGTAATCTCGCTCGTTTTACGGCCTTCGCTCGCAAAGAGCGCGGAGAGGGATATGACGACCTCGTCCGATGTCTGATCCCGATTGGTCGAGAGCCGCCAATGCTGCGAGAGGTGCGCCTTGCCGCCGTTGAAATCGAAGACGCCCAGTGACACGTTGGTATTGCCGACGTCGATGACGAGTAGAATCGGCTCACTCAATGGATCATTCCTTTTTTGGTTTGGCGCCATTGATCATCGCGCGTCCGGGGTGGGCTTCGCCAACGTAACGTCACCAGCCATGACACGGACGAGTTCGCCGGCGCGAGGTCCGTCGCTGATCTCGACCTCGAGTGCACCATTGGGTGCGATCCCCCGGGCTAAGCCGTCGATGCGCTGACCGCTGATTTCCTCGATCCCGACCGATTCACCGCGCATCCGAAAGAACGACTCGAAACGCGGGCGCAGCGCATCGAATCCGCCTAGAGCGTGGCGGTCGAGCGCTTGCTCGAGATTCTCGAAGAGTCGTCGGGAGAAGGCGATGCGATCGACCGGATGACCGAGCTCGCTCGCGAGGCTCGTCGCCAGGCTTCGGAACTCATCCGGAAAGCTCTCGCGATCGACATTCAGATTGATGCCAATTCCGAGTACGACGAAGCTGAGCCGCGTGCCTTCTGCGGCGCTCTCCATCAGGATGCCCGACGTCTTGCGGCGGCGGATGAGCACATCATTCGGCCATTTGATCTCCACAGCGGACTCGTCACCGACGAATTCGGCCACCGTATCCGCGACCGCGACCGCTGCGCCGAGGATCAGCGTCGGTGCGTCCGTGATTGCGCCCGTGGGCCGAAGCAGGATCGATGTATAGAGATTCTGATGGGCTGGAGAGAAAAAATTCCTTCCGAGTCGTCCACGCCCAGCAGTCTGGCTCTCGGCGATCACGGTCGTGCCAGCAGGTGCCCCGTCTCGGCCGAGATCAAAGGCAACCTGGTTGGTTGATTCGGTCTCTTCGAGATGCTCGATTCGTTGTCCGAGCCAGCGGCTATCGAGTCCAAGTTGAATCTCTTCTGCGTAGAGTCGGTCGGGAATTCCGCGCAGTTTGTATCCGCCGCCCGGCTCTCCATCAATTTCATATCCGCGTTTACGGAGCGTGCCGACATGTTTCCAGACCTGGGCGCGCGAGACCCCCAGCCGCGTAGAGAGCGCTTCTCCAGAGACCGCTGTGTTCCCGTGTTCGCGAAGGGCGGTGAGGATATCGACAGAACCGGTCGCGGCTGCGCTCATGCACTCTCCGGATCCAGCAGATCGATTTCCAATGCAACGTCTGCGGATTGAACGGAGTGGGTCAATGCGCCCATGGAGATGCGGGCAATCCCGGTCTCCGCATAGTCCCGAAGATTGGCTGGGCCGATCCCGCCCGAAGCTTCGAGTATGACGTCCGGTGCATGTCGCTGGACGATTCGTCGGATCGTTTCTGGGTCGAGATTGTCGAGGAGCAGAAAATGACATCCGAGTTCGACG
>JAQBEG010000798.1:0-4693 GCA_032123985.1 Deltaproteobacteria bacterium | reverse complement strand
CGTTCTCGATCGCAGTGAATTCAGGAAGCAGATGATGAAACTGGAAAACGAACCCGAGAAAGCGTCCTCTCAAATCAGAAAGCGCCTCGCGCGAGCGATCGAATACGTTCTCACCCCGAAAACACACGGTGCCCGAATCCGGATGATCGAGCGTCCCGAGGATGTGCAGAAGCGTCGACTTGCCGACGCCCGATTGGCCAACGATCGCGATCTTGTCTCCGTCCGCGATGTCGAGGTCGAGAGACTTGAGAACCTCGATCGTTCCGCTTCCGCTGCGGAAGGACCTCGCGAGATCTCGAATTTCGACCAACGGGCCACCCCTTCGATTCTCACTCATGTCGTAGCCCTGCCGCGGGGTCGATTTGAGCACCCTGTCGACTCGGAAGAAGTGTCGCGCCGAGGGATAGAATCATCGCGATCGCTGCAACCCCTGCGACCTGCACCGAGTCTACTTTCGAGGGCAGCTCCGAGAACTGGTAGACGCTCGCCGGGAGCGTATCGATCCCTGTGAGACTCTCTATTTTCGCCTGGATCCACGAGAGCTGGCCCGTCACCGCGATCCCCGATCCTACGCCTATCAGTGTCCCAACGAGTCCGATCAAAGTTCCTTCGAGAGCGAAGATCCGCTCGATCATCGAATCATGGGCGCCCATGGCCTTCAAAATCGCGATGTCGCTCGATTTTTCCATGATCATCATCACCAACGTGGCCACGATGACGAAAGCGGCGACGACCATGATCATCGTGAGCAGCAGAAACATCATCACGCGTTCCGTCTTCAGGGCTTGAAAGAAGGCTGGGAAGACCTCTTTCCAATCGCGCGTGTAGTACGGATACCCGAGCGCCTGTTGAACCTGCTGTCCAACGGCCTGTGATCGATAGTGGTCAGAGGTTCGCGCCTCGATTCCATCCACGACTTCACCGGTTTTTCGAAAATCCCGAGCCGCAGCGAGGGTTGTATAGGTAAACGCCTCGTCGTACTGGTAGAAACTCGATTGAAAGATCCCGACGACAGTAAAGCGTTTGAGCCTGGGGCCCGGACCCAACGGTGTTGGCGGGCCACCAAAGGGAGAGATCAGGAGTAGACGGTCCCCAACGCCCAGCCCCATCGTCACTGCGAGATGGCCGCCAATAATGATCCCCGGGGCTCTCGACTCCTCGTCGACTGATGCGAATCGATCGGCGAGGTTTGCAACCTCCTCCGAACCCAGCAGCTGCATGTCGCTTTCGAGATCCGTGACGTGCGCCACTGATACAGGATCGATACCGCGCAGTCGAACACTTGCAATCTGCCCCTGGCTTCCCCGCACCATGCCCTCGGCATCGAGATAGGGACTCGCGGCTTCGACTCCCGAGATCGATTCGACCGTCTCGAGAATCTCTTCATAGTCGACGAAGGGGCCGAAGCTGCTGTGGACGGTGAAGTGTGCACGGTTACCCAGAATTTCGTCGCGCCATGTCTGTTCGAATCCGTTCATCACAGAGAGAACGACGATGATCAGCCACACGCCCGCCGCGATTCCACCAACACAGATCGCGGTGATGGCCGAGATAAAGACCTGACGCCGCTTCGCAAAGAGATATCGAATCGCGATGAACCACTCGACCGACTTTCGCATCGCCACAAAACCAGCGATCGCGAGCGGAATCAGCCCGAGAAAGACGGCTCCAGTCAACGCACCGAGCAGAACGGTCGATGCAGCGATTCCGATCTCTTGCAATTCCGGCGACAAGAAGGTGACGAGCGCGCCCGGCGCAAACCCCGCCGCGGACACCCAGACGAGTCGCTCGAGAGTCGTGGCCGGATCGTTTCGCCTGGCCTTGCGAATGCCCCAGAAGAGCGCCGCAATCGCAAGCGTCACTCCCAATGCGTTTCGCGCGAGCGATTCGTTCCCCGTGCCCGCAAGCGCAAGACCGCTCCCTATTCCGGCGATGGACGTCGCCAGGTACGTCAATCCATGTTGTGACAAGGAGCGCGTTGCGAATCGAATCAGCACTAGAAAGAGAAGGCATGAGACGAACGTGACGCCGAGTTGCTGCAAGAATGCCGCTCGCCATTCGTTCCACGTAAAAACCGAGTCGGATGGAATCGCTTGCATCGTTGCGAGCAGGCTAATGAAGGTCGAAACGGCGAAGCCTGCAAATAGCGGCCCCAACCAGCCCTTCGAGACGCGCGCGAAGCGATCGAGAACCAGAAGGGCGGAGCCCAGGTAGACGAGGGTCATCGCTAGAATTCCCGCCGCGAGCGAAATGATGAACGCCACGGCGACGCCACCGCCCATTGCGCGCAAACTCGACTCGATGCCGGGAAGCCAACCTTCCATCACTTACTCTACGCCCCTCTTTCCTGGGCCCGAACTTCCGCACTTTGCGAGAGCAGAGTCGAGCGAATGAATGCATCGATGTCACCATCGAGAACAGCCTCGACATTGCCAATTTCGAGGTCGGTTCGGTGGTCCTTGGCACGCTGCTGAGGGTGGAGCGTATAGGAACGGATTTGACTTCCAAACCCGATCTCGCGCTTTTCTCCGGTCAGTTCGTCGAGCTTTTCTCTCTGTTCGCGTCGTCTGATCTCGAATAGTTTTGCGCGCATGATCTTCATCGCCGTCGCGCGATTCTTGTGCTGGGACCGCTCGTTCTGACATTGCGCGACTGTATTCGTCGGAAGATGCGTTAGGCGAACGGCAGAATCCGTCTTGTTGACGTGCTGACCGCCTGCTCCACTCGCGCGATACGTGTCGACTCGGAGATCACTCTCGTCGATCTCGACGTCGATCGAATCATCGATCTCGGGCACCGCCGTGACACTGGCGAAAGCGGTATGCCTGCGAGCATTCGCGTCGAACGGGGAAATCCGCACCAGACGATGAACGCCCTGTTCGGAGTTCAAATAACCGTAGGCATACTCGCCTTCTACTCGAAGAGTGACGCCCCGGATACCGGCCTCTTCGCCAGCCTGGATATCGAGAATCTCCGTCTTGTATTCGTGTCGCTCAGCCCAGCGGAGATACATTCGCAACAGCATCTCCGCCCAGTCGCACGCGTCCGTCCCTCCGGCACCGGAGTTGATCGAGAGCAACGCATTCGAAGCATCGTATTCGCCGCCGAGGAGTTGCTGCAGCTCAGCATCCACGAGCACATTTTCTGCGTCATTGCATTTCTCGACAACCTCGGCAAGGACCTCGGCGTCCGCGGCCTCCTCGGCAAGCTCGAGCAACACCTCCGCATCGTCCAGGTTGGTCTCGACCCGATCGTGCAAAGCGAGTTCTCGCTGTACCGCGTTCTTCTGACGTCCAATGGCTTGTGCGGCATTCTGGTCATTCCACAGGTCGGGCCGCGTCATCTCGACATCGAGCTCTTCAAGCTGAGCACGCAATCCGTCGACGTCAAAGACGCCCCCGGAACTCATCGAAACGAGTTCGCAACGCCCGTACTCTGTCGTTGAGTTCGGCGACATCGAATCGCGCGACCTTTTTCCCACTCATGCTTCTCGATCCATTCTCAGATCCACCCGCCGGCTTCGCTCTGCCAGTTTCTTGCGTCCGAATAGGACGACCGCACCCATGACACACAACCCTGCAAATACGTCTCCGAAGCGGGCGTAGAACGTGGAAGGGGCCCCTGTCGCGACAGGAACGTCCGCGACGATGACCGCTTCTTCGAAGAGTACACTCGCCTCGCGCACCCGTCCGCGAGCATCGATAATTGCTGAAACCCCCGAGTTTGCAGCTCGAACCATCCAGCGACCGTTCTCGGCGGCTCTCATCGCAGTCATCGCCAGGAATTGGTGGGGGGCACCAGTCCGACCGTACCAGGCATCGTTGGTGACCGCGAGCATCACCCCGGCTCCCCCGACCCCAAACCGCCGCACGACATGGGGAAAAATCAGCTCGTAACAGATCGGAACGCCCACCTGCAGTGGCACATCGCGGGCCTCGCCCCCGTCGATCATCATCGTGCGCGGCATATAACCCGCGGTGACGTCCATTGGAGAAATGCCGGTCGCGAGCGCTTTGAAAATCTGGCCAAGCAAAGCGCGGAGGGGCACGAACTCGCCGAAGGGCACGAGCTGGGTTTTGTCATACCGGTCCCGCACATTCCCCGCCGAATCGATGACGAAGGCGCTGTCGTAGAATGCGGTGTAGCGCCCCGAGGCCGAGTCGAGCTCGACACCGATCCCACCTACGATAAGCGAAGCGTCATGGTTGCGCGCCAGAAGTCCTAGCTGGTCTCGGAGCAAGGGGTCGACGTCGATCAATCCGGGCACCGCCGACTCCGGCCAAACGATCCACTGTGCGCCCGCGTCAGCCGCTTCTGTGCTGAGGCGCAGGTAGGTGTCGAGTATTTGATTCCGGCGGGCAGTGTCCCATTTCTGACGCTGGTCGATATTGCCTTGCACTGCCGCGATACGAACGCTCACCGCTGAATCGAATTCGTCGTGTGCCACCCAAGAGCCCAACCCATGCGCGACCGCGACAACGACGATGGACACCGCCAGACTCCGAATCGTTGCAGCCTGGCGATCGAGCCAGACGCGACCGATGGCGACCCCGACGGCCACGGCAAAGAAAGAGAGCACGTAAACGCCCGCCCATCGCGTCCATGCGAGCAGCAGCGCATCGAGGTGCAGCGCATAGCCGAGCGTGGCCCAGGGAAATCCGCCCATGAAATGACCGCGCAGCCAGTCGACCGC
>JAQBEG010000797.1:0-4438 GCA_032123985.1 Deltaproteobacteria bacterium | reverse complement strand
GACGAGGTACGCCATGGCAGTTACATCCTTAGCATAGATAGTGTCTATCGACACTAATTCTCGAATCTGAAGAATTCATCGAATCCCCGAGGGGCAATCATCGTCTGCGACGCGTCCGGTATGGGCATCAAGAGGAGCGAGAGCAGGTCAGGGCCCGGCTCGTCTCGAAGTTCCGCGCAAGAGAGTGGCGAGTAGGTCGACCCCCGTGAGAACCCGCCTTTCGTGAGGCGTCCAGAGCAGGACCAGATGGGGGTGGAGAGCCTTGCCTCCGGGTTTTCGTGACCGCAACTGGAGGTTGTCGAGAACCATTTCGAGCCTGGTTTCCGGATCCGTGATGACGAGGGGTTCGTGACAGAAGCGGCAAGGGTCAATCGGAGGAGGGTCCATCAGGACCGCGCGAAGAAAGGTAGTTGCGTTGAGTACGAGGCGGGGCCGCTGATGCTCGTCCTCGATGACGATCCAGTTTTTTCCGGATTGGTGAATCGCATGGAGGAAGGGATCGGAGACGCTTGGCTGGAAGGCTGGAAACTGGGGCTGGCCATCCCCGAACGGGAACGACAAGATCGAATCGGGATGAATCGGCTCGGCCTCTTCGTCCAGCCGCCGGTCGTCGAGGGCGAGGAAGTTGAGTGCGCCGTGGCCCTCGACGTGACTGACGTCGGAAGTGTCGTCGTGAATATGCAGCCTGAGCATCTCCTCCAGGTCATCTTCCTGAAAGAGCCCCATCCCCTCCTTCCCCATGATCTTGTCGAGCAGTCGGGCGGTCGGCCATGCGACGGGGAAGAGTACGATGCGATAGAGCCGAATGACCGGGGCGAGTGCACCGCCGACGGCGTAGGCGTGCCTCGCGAAATACGCTTGAGGAACGATCTCTCCGAAGATCGTGATTCCGATCGTGGAAACGATGAATGCCACGACACCGGTGAGAATGGAATCGGCAAGCAGGGCCAGGAGTGTGTTCATGGCGACGTTGCCCCAGAGAATCGTCGTCAGGAGACGATGAAAATCGCTGCGAAGCTCCAGAATCTGTTGCGCTCCGCGGTCCCCGCCCGTCGCTGCGATCTGGAGTCGAAGTCGGCTTGGACCGAGGATGGCGAGATTCAGACCAGAGAACATGGCCGATTGACTGAGACAAAGCGCCATGCCCAACCAAGTTGCCCAGCTCACACGATCTCCCCATCCGTCCTTGTCATGCGATTCGAATCGTGCGCGGACGGTTCGGTGTTGGCATTCGACACCCGCTCAAACTTCCAGAGACGTCAGGAGTAACGTCGCGATTCCGAGAAAGCTGAAGAAGCCGACGACATCGGTGACCGTCGTCAGGATGATCGACGACGACTGCGCCGGGTCCTGGCGAATCGCCGTCAGCGCCATCGGAATCACGGCGCCCGAGAGGCCGGCCAGGGTCATCGAGATCACCATCGAAATTCCGATCACCCCCGCCAGCGCGAGGGATTGGCTCCAGACGAAAACGGCTGCCGAGGTCGTTGCGGCGATTGCCACACCGTTTCCAGCGCCGGCCACCGCCTCCTTGAAGGCCACTCGAAGCCAATGGCGCGTACGGACCTCTCGCAATGCGAGACTGCGCATCGTCACTGCGAGTGCCTGGGCGCCCGTGTTGCCGGATTGTCCGGCCACGACCGGTAGGAGCACGGCGAGCGCGGTCACCCGCGCGATCGTTTCCTCGAAGAGCCCGACGACGGAAGCAGCGAGGAATGCCGTGAGCAGGTTGACCTGGAGCCAGGGCAGGCGCTTGCGAACTGCGAACCAGGGGGTCGAGAGTGCACGCTCCTGCTCGCTGGCGCCGACCATCGTGACGGCGCTCGCGGTCGCCTCCCGTTGAGCGGCCACGATCAGCTCGCGTTGCCTCAAGACGCCCAGGAGTCGTCCGTCGAAGTCGACGACCGGAAGACTCGCCACACGGTGCTGATCGAAGATGTCGAGGACTTCCTCGCGCGATGACGTGACCGCCACGCGAGGAGATTCTTCATGGACGAGGCTCGACAGCAGAGCGGTGGAATTCGCGAGGACGATGTCCTGAAGCGATAGGGCCGCGACGAGGCGCCCGTCCGCGTCGACCAGAAATACGTCGGTGATACGGCGATTGCGAAAGCGACGCAGACGTCGGATCACATCGCGCACCGAAGCCTCGGGGCGAAACGTCACCACGCGCGGGTCCATCAAGCCTCCCGCTGTGTCCGGTCCGTAGCTCGCCAACTCTTGAAGTTCGGTCGCCAGCGCGGGATCGACGCTGGCCAGGCAGGCGTCACGTTCGTCGGGGTCCAGACGTGCGAGGAGACCCGCTGCGGTGTTCGGGTTGAGCAAGACCAGGACCTGTCCTCGCTCCCTGGCGGGAAGGGCCGCGATGATCCGGGACGCACGATCCGGTGTGAGTCGTCGGATCACGCTGATCGCGAGATTGGCTCCGTGTCCTGCGAGCAGCTTCGTAGATTCCGCATCGTCAGCGTTTTCAACGACCCGTGCAGACTCGTCGGGATACTCCTCCAACATCGTTCGCGCCAGCGCCGCGAAGACCGGAGCCGCACTGCTGGTATTCTCAGTGACCACGTCAGCTTTCCTCCTTTGGTCCGTCGGCAGTCAACGCCCGGACAATTCCGCCCGCTCCGATCGCCAGAAGCTCTCCGAGAGCCTTTACGGTTTCGTCTTCCTCGCGAGCACGAAGCGAATCTTCGAGCCTGCGAAGGGTTCGATAGCGGATCGCGCCGACATAGCGGTCGTCGTCGTCGACCACGGGTATGGAATGGGCTTCGCGCCAACCCGGATGGGTCACGATGTCGGCGCGGCCGACGGAAGCCTTTAGTCGATACGGGTTGGTCACCATTAGTTCCGACAAGATCGCATCCGGCCGAGCGAGGAAGAGTTCGCGCAGATTCAGAACGCCCACGAGGACCTGGTCTCTGTCGACCACGTAAAGGTTGTATCGGGCGTTCTCGGACAGTTCGCGGACGCGGTCGAGCGCCTCGCCCGCCCGCAAGTCGATCGGCAGAGCGAGCACGCGTGGGTCCATCAGTCCGCCAGCGGTTTCGGGCGGAAAGCGCAGCAGCGAACGAAGCGAGTCGCCTGTCTCGCGCGAGAGACGCTCGACTGCCCCCCCGACCCGATCTCCGAGGACGCGCGCGATACGGGACCCAACGTGAAGCGGCAGGAGTTCGAGCATTTCGACGATGCGCTCGATCGGAAGCGCAGCGATGGTTTCCGCGCCGAATTGAGGCGACAACAAGGGCACGACAGCGGCGAGTTGGTCGGTAGATAATGCCGCGAAGAATTCATTGGTTGACTTCAGCCCCAATCGCTCGAGGGCGACGGCGGTGCGCGCCGGGTGGCCGGAGATGAGTTCATCCACGAGGCGGGATTCGAGGGCCGTCGTGTCCTGCCGTCTTCGTGCCATTCTCTCCGACACTCCTTGGCGATCGCTCACGGGGACCATGACCGAGGAGCCCTCTGCTCGGCAGACCATCGCTCGCGCGACCGCGGTACTGTCATGGTAAGTCACGTGCTTCGCGTGCGAACCCCATATTGTATCAACCGGAGTGCGATAGCTCCGAACCGGAAGGAGATGAGGAACATGGACGAGTCGGCGAGACTGATCGATTTCGGAGCGTGGAGGGACATATTCATTCAATCGGGTTCGGATCTCGGCGCCCGGATGTCAGAGTTCCTCCCGCAACTGCTTGCAGCGTGCTTGATCCTGTTCTTCGGTTGGTTGTTCGCGCGCGGTATCGAGCTTGCGACCGGTCGGGCGCTGCGTAGCGTGGGACTCGATCGAGCCGCCGCGCGACTGCAGCTCGCCGCATTGCTCGATCGGGCGGCGATCCAGATGTCGGCTTCGCAGATCATTGCCAAGGCCGTGTTCTGGGTCGTTATGCTGACGGTCTTCCTTTCGGCGGTCGAAGTCATTGGTTTGACTGCGGTGACTGCGACGATCGATCGCCTGATTGCCTATATCCCCAATGTGATCGGAGCCGCGTTGATTGCTCTGCTGGGCGTATTGGCCGCGCGCGTGATTGGCGGTGTCGTGCGCTCGGCCGCAGCGGCTTCGAATCTCGAGAGCGCGTCGCGTCTGGGTCTGGTCGTACAGTGGAGTGTCGTGGTTCTCGTGGTCATCGTTTCGGCGGAGCAGCTCGGCATCGCAACCGAGATTCTGATCGCGCCGCTCTCCGCCGTGGCGGGCGCATTGACGCTATCCGCCGGCCTGGCCGTTGCGCTTGGCGCCCGACCCATCGTCACCCACATCCTGGCCGGCCACTTTCTCAGGCAGTCCCTTCCGAGCGAGAGCGTCGTCGTGGTGCAAGGCGAGCAAGGACAAGTCGAGCGAGTGGGTGCGATCGAGACGCGACTTCGGAGCGACTCGAAATCGTGGACGATTCCGAACGGGCAACTGCTCGACGACGTCGTGATTCGACTCTGATCGAGCCGC
>JAQBEG010000796.1:0-2569 GCA_032123985.1 Deltaproteobacteria bacterium | reverse complement strand
CGGCCTTGAGCAGCGGCTGGACGCCGGCGCCGTAGAGGGCTGCGACGAGGGTGCCCAGGACGAAAACGCCCACCAGCCACGTCGCGCGGCGGGTCAGGCGGGCGCGGTCGTTCGTCGGGTCGGGCGAGCTAGCAGACATCGTGGTTCCATTCCTTTGCGGCGCGTGGCCGGGGGCCGCAGCGCGCGAACACGATTAGCCCGTGAAGACCCGTTTCGAGTTGGCTTTTTTCGAACTTTGCCTTTCCACGGCGCCGCGACAGACCGATCCCGGACGGAAATCCGCCAGATTCAGGCCGAGAGGTCTGCCCCCGCCTGCCGGTCTCGGGTCGCGGCAATCGCGACACCAATCGGAGAAGCGCAGATCGAAAGCCTATTGGGGAGGTGCCGAAAGCCGTGAAAGCTCCTCGTATTCATTCAAATGGCCCACCACGTCTTCGGGAATCGACTCGGGATGGTATGCGGCGGTGAGCTCTTTGCGAAGCAGATCGTACGATCGTCGCGCCAATTGCGTATGGGGGAAGCGCCGAATCACTTCCTTCAGAAAAAAGTTGTCGCTCCATTGCTCCGGGTCGGCTCGAGTCGCCCCTCGAATCTTGCCGAGCATGTAGAGCACTTCGCCAATCTGGGGATCCTTGTCATGCAAGAGCGCAAAGCGACGCAGATAGCCACTCGCGATGTCGTAGTCCGCCCTTGCAAAGCCGATTCCACCCATCTTCTCCTTACTCATCCCCGAATTGAAGTATCGCGAGCCTCGGTAGAAGAGCTGGTCCGCGGCTCGAATTCCCGAACTGTCCTCGGCCTGGGTTGTCTTCCAGTCGTCCGCTCCAGAAATCCACTCATCGATCGCCGACCGATCGAGATCGGTCAGGAGCGCGTCATCGCGAACGCTGCGAAAGAATCGAATGGCGTTGGTCGGATCTCGCTTCACACCGAGATAGATGTGGCCAATCTGATTGATCGCCCAGAAGACGCGTTCCGGGCGATGCAGATGGGTCCGGGCGAACTCGACATAGTTCTCGAGCGACGCGATCGCGCTCGCGTAATCCTGACGCGTGAGCTCGGCTTGCGCCTTTCGGTAGAGGGCGTCGCTCTGCGCGCGCTCGTCCTATTCACTCTCAGCAGCTGCGGCGCGAACGGGTTCGGGTAACAACGGGAGTGATGCAATCGAGATCATGATGCTGATTAGACAGGTCAAGAAACGCATCGGAAGAGCTCCTTGTAGATTCCGTCCGAGAGAAATCCGCTCGGCGGATCTGGTTAGTCGGACATCGAAGGGCGTCGCACCTCAAGGTCGAGACGCCGCAGTGCGTTTACCTGACGCGGCAGGCCGATTCTTCCCCCAATTGACGTTCTCGATCGCCACCATGAGTGGGGACGCCACATACACCGACGAGTAGGTGCCGACGACGATTCCGATCAGCAGGGCTGCCGAGAATCCGCGCAGCTCGGGCCCGCCGAACGCGAGCAGCGCCAACACCGCGAGCAACGTCGTACCGGAAGTGAGAATCGTCCTCGAGAGAGTGTCGTTCACGCTCTTGTTCACGATCTCCGCGAGGTTCACCACTTTGCGGGAACCTCGATTCTCTCGGATTCGGTCGTAGATGATGATCGTGTCGTTCAAGCTGTAACCGATGATCGTGAGCAGGGCGGCAATCACCTTGAAGTCGAACTCCCAAGCCAGGACGACGAAGACACCCGCGGTGATCACGACGTCATGGATCAAGGCCACGACGGCACCGGGCGCGTAGGCCGGGGAGAAACGGAAGGCGATGTAGACGAGGATCAGCGCAAGGGAGAGCGTCATGCAAAGTAAGGCGGAACGCCGAAGATCCTCTCCCGCTCGCCCACCCACAGAGTCCACCTTTTCGATTTCAAGTGTCCCGAACCGTTCGCTGAGCGCCTTCTCGATCTCTGACACGGGGTCCTCGGAAATTTTCGAGGTCGACTGCGGAATCAGGATCTGGAATCGCGAATCGGAACGCTCTCCCAGCCGCGTAACGGTGGCCTCGGAGTGGTTGGTGCGGGCGAGGATCGCGCGGACTCCGCCCTCGTCGACCTCAGTGGACAGAGCCTTCATCTGTATCAAGGTTCCGCCTGCGAAATCCACACCGAGCCGAACGCCGCGAATCGGTACGGCGACGAGACTGACGAGGATCATGAACAACGAAGCGAACGCACAAGCTCGTCCGCGACTGACGAAGTCGAAGTGAGTTCCGGGAGCGATGATCTGAAACGGCATACTGAACCTTTCGAGCAAGGCGACCGTCATTGCGACGTCGCCGCATCGACGGAAAGTCAACTCTCGAGAAGACCACGCGATGCCTGCCGCATCACGAGAAGGGTCACACTGTGGTCGACTCTTTCCGATTGGCGCGAATCTGGCACATGCGTGGATCGAGAGGCATCGAGTACGCAAACCGACCTGCCGGTCCCGCGTACGATCAGCCAGCGAGATGCCTCAGTCGTATGCGGTCGAAGTATTGTGGGCCAACGACCAGCGTTCGAACGGTCGCGCGTGCGGGACTTCGTACCGACTCGCTCGCTCCGCGAGCGTACTCGCGAGCTGCGG
>JAQBEG010000795.1:0-3053 GCA_032123985.1 Deltaproteobacteria bacterium | reverse complement strand
ATGATGGTTGTCATTCTGGTCTTCATCACGGGAATATTCTTCGAGAACGGTCGCCAACGAGAGGCCGCAACCGAGTTGATGCGCGAGCGACTCTCCGCGGCTGGTACGCTCGATCTAATCGCGAGCGACCTGGAGGGTGCGGTCTTCCTTACGCGGAGTGAAAATGAGAATGTAGAGAGTTATCCCTGGCGCGTCCTCGCGGAGGGCAGCGGCGACTACGGTGCATCCGCGATCCGCTTCGTGACCCAGAACGCACCGCAGAGCAATTCGGCGGAGCATGCCTCGAACTGGATCGAAGTCGCATATTTCCTCGAGGAGAACGCAGACGGCGAGAACGTCCTCTGGCGTTGGCGTTCCGCCCGCCCGCCAAGCAAACCCGTCGACGGATTTCCAGACTCGAATGAACCGGGCTCTGTGCGAATCGCGGTTGGCGTCAGTGAATTCGGCGTGCGCTTCCTCGACTCCGAAGGCAACTGGGTCGACGATTGGGACTCTACGTATCTGCCTGCGCAGGAGGCATTGCCGGCCGCCGCGGAAATTTCAATCGCCCTCTTCCGTAGAGCCCGACGCGCTGAAGCACTCGAAGGGAAAATCGAGATTCCCGGCCCGGTCCATGTACAACGTGTCTCGATGGTCATGCGACCGATCGACGTCGCCAAGCTCGTCCAGCTCGCGCTAGGCGCTGAGGCGGGAGAACTCGACTGTTTCACGATCGACCAGTGCCTGGACGAAGGGAACAACGACTGGTTCGGCGACGAACTCGACAGCGATTGCGGGGGGGACGACGAACTTTGCGGTCTGCTCGAGGCTGCGGGCCTGCATTGCTGGAGCGAAATCGAAACCGGCTATCCAGAGGTCGCCGCACGCGCTTCGGCGAGTTGCGGATCATGATTTCATCGCACGCAAGCGCTCGAACTAGAGGCTGGACTATTCACACACGGCGCACACGCGATCGCCGACGATCCAAGGGAATCGTACTTGCAATCGTACTCGTACTCATCTTCGTGCTCGTAACCGCGGTCTACGCCTTCCAGCGTCGCGCCATCGTCGATACGTCGATTGCAAAGAATCGGCTGAAGAGCGGTGAAGCTTATGCTCTCGCGAGAGGGGGTCTGCGAATCGGTGAGGCGGTCGTCTACCTCTCTCGGCTAAAGAAAGAGGCGGACGCTGCGGGCGCTGCGCCAGCAGGGCTCGGCAACCCGACCGTCGGCCCGGATGGATCGCTACTCCCTCCGGACGAGTTGTGGGCCGGGCTCGGAGCGTTCCCACTCGAACTCGAGGGCGGCAGGACTCTTCGCGTCTCGATCGAGGATGAGGGCGCTCGATTGAATCTGAATGCGCTCGTGAATCCGAACGCCGAAGTTGGCGCGGAGCGCGACGAAGAGGCGGAGGAGTATCTCGAGGAGGTACTCGAATACATCATCGCCGGAATCGATGGACCCGCCCACGAACAAAACTACGATGCCGGCGGGATCGCCCGCAATCTGCTCGACTATATGGACGCCGACGACATCGCACGAAACGGTCGCGACGAGAACAACTACTACAGCTCTCAAGATCCCCCCTATCGTGCGCGAAATGGACCCTTCTTGTCGATCGACGAGATCGGGCTCGTCGAAGGGGTTGACCCGCAGCTGCTGAAGGCGATGCGCAACTACTTGACGGTGCACCCAATCGGGGACACTGGAGGAATCAATCTGAACCGGGCCGAGCCGTGGGTCCTGTCGATCGTCTACTCGGGGATTAGCAGCGACGACCGACACCTCATTCGCGAAGGAACCGTGCGGGACATCCTGGCGTTGCGCCAGAATTCGAAGATCCTCTGCACGGATGCTTCGGCCGACCCTGCACGCTGCGTCTCGCCGAGTGAGTTGGGCAACGGTGCCTTGGGAGAGGGGTCGATCTATCCAGAAACTTCCCTGCCCGCCAATCCAACCGTTTTCCGTGTGGTCGCAGAAGCGCAGGTTGGGAATCTCACGCGGCGGCTGGAGGCTGTCTACGACACGCGCCCTCTGGAGGGTCCTCACCTGCTATCCTGGCGGCGCCTGCGGGGACCCGAATAGTCTCGGCGACCAGGAAGGTCACAGGCTTCGACGTCCAGGCGTCGAAAGAGTAAAGGGTTTTCGGCGCCCCAGGGCGCTTCAAGGAGTAGGGTCAAGACGATGGTGATGTTCGAGCGGAGCGTGCTCGGTCTGGACGTAGGCAGCCACAGTTTGAAAGCAGTGGAGCTGCGGGTTTCTCCGCGTCTGCTGGCGCCCGGACAGTTCCGCTTGCATCCTCGAATCGATACGGAGACGCCCGCCGCCGAACACATCCAGCGTTTCATCGGCATGCACACGCTTCCGATGAACCAGGTCGCCTACGCGCTGCCGGCCAGCAAGCTGTCGACTCGGCGACTCGAATTCCCCTTCAGCGATACGCGTAGACTCACGAAAGCCATTCCCTTCGAGATCGAGGATGAAACACCCTTCAATCTGGCCGAAATTTTCGTCGACTGGAACCTACTCAGTGGTGATCGAAACCATGGCGCAGTCGCGGCAACGCTGGTCAAACGCAGCCACGTCGCGACCGCCCTCGCCGACCTGCAAGCGGCCGGTTGCGACCCCCATATCATCGAAGCCGAAGGGCTCGTACTCGCGAACCTGGCCCCCATTTTTGGACTCAAAGGCACGCATCTGATCGCCGACATCGGCCATCAGAAGACGACCTTCTGTGCCCTGCTAGATGGGCGCCCTCTGCTGGCGCGAAGCATCGCCGTCGGCGGTCGCGCAATGACCGAAGCGATCGCAGCCGAGACGGGCCTGTCGTTCGAACATGCCGAGCAGCACAAGTGTGAACGCGGTGCCGTCGGTCGTGGCGCGGTCGCAGCGTCTCCCGGAGTCATCGCGATCATTGACCGGATCGCTCGCGAGGCGGTGCGGACCCTCGAAGCCGCCGAATTCAGTTCCGGCGAAGGACCTGTTGCCCGCGAGGCAGAATTCACGCTGTTCGGTGGTGGCGCACATCTAGAGCGTATGGACGAAATGTTGGCCAAACGCACGGGACTCACGACG
>JAQBEG010000794.1:0-2802 GCA_032123985.1 Deltaproteobacteria bacterium | reverse complement strand
CGCTGGCACCTGGCCGCGTCGTCGATATCAACGCTTCAGAACGGTACGTAGGGCAGATCTACCAAGGAGAATATGAACGCGTAGTGTGCCGCCGCGCCGGCCAGTACGAAGAGATGCCAGATGTCGTGATAGCCAAAGTGGTCGGGCCAGGGGTCGGGCCACGCCCGTGCATAGACGACTGCGCCGAGCGCGTAGGCCAGGCCGCCGGAGAGGAGCCAGGCGAGGGCACCTCCCGAGAGCTGCGGCAGGATTTTGTGGGCGGGGATCAGCACGACGGCGCTGAGGCCGAAGTAGAGTGTTATGCCGATCCATTTCGGGCTGTCGATCCAGACGACCTTGAAGATCGCACCTGTCAGAGCAAGGCCGAGCACGAGCGACAGCATCACGGTCCGCCATGTGCCATCGAGCAGAAGCACGAGGGGAGGGACGATCGTGCCCGCAATCAGCATGAAGATCGCGGCATGGTCGACCCGCCGGAGCCAGCGGTTGCCACGCACGCCAAGATCGAACCAGTGGTAGAGGCTCGAGGCCAGGAAGAGCACGATCAGCGAGGCTCCGTAGACACCCATGCCGATCGCCTTTGGTCCATCATCGGCCACTCGCCAGATGAGCGCCGTCGTCGCGGCAAGCGCGAGCCAGAGGCCGATGAAATGAGACCATGAACTCGCTGGGTCTTTGAAGATTCGGACACGGAACGGAGGAGGCATGGATCGTTATGATCTCCTTGTGGGCCGTGCTCTCGCGGTCGAACTAAGAACCTCTCGAGGCGAAGGGCTATTCCTTGACCACGAGATGATCGCGCAGCTCGTTCCTATCGTCGTCCGCAATCGGAAAATGTGGCGATAGAAGTTCTCCGCAGCGCTCGATAGCGTGGATCATTCCGGCCGCCATATCGCCGCGCTTGACACCGACGATCATCAAGTCAACCAGTTCTTGCCAGACTTCGGCGTCGATTTTTTCTGCGATCGAACGATCTGCGAGAACAACGGCACGATGCTCCATCAGGGACACGAAGAGCAGAATGCCTGTGTCGCCCTTTGTCTGTCCGACCTCGTGTTCATAGAATTCGACTTCGGATCGCATCTCGACCTGGTGGATCTGGTCGATGCGGGGCGTGAGAAGACGTTGAATAGCATCGAGGCGTGAGAGGCCGAGCGCCAGCCCACCCGAAAGCAGCCAACCCGCCGCGAGCCAGACCCAATGAGCACCGCCCAGCGCTGAGAAGTGGGCCGGTAGGTCGCCGAGCAACACGCACAGCAGAAGTAACGTGAAGGCCATCAGGGGAACGTGCCCGACGGTCGAGGAGCGTCGCACCAGGATGGGGACGATTTCTCCCGAGGTGCGAGACTCAGCGTCCGCAATCGCGGCTTCGATCCGTTCGGCCCCATCGTGGCCGAGCGATTTGAGGGCCCAGTTGGGAAGTCCCTGCATCACCATCCCCCCGACGCGCCGCCGCCACTAAAGCCGCCGCCGCCTCCCGAGAAGCCGCCGCCGCCACCCATGCCTCCGCCGAAACCGCCCATGCCTCGACGACCGCCGAGGCCGCCCACCACCAGAAAGGGCAGGAATCCCATGCGCGTCGAGCTCACGACGAGCACCAGCAGCCCAAAGAAGATCAATTGGATAGGGCTCGTCTTGCGGTTGCCTCCGGTGCGCGGGTTCCGAAGCTGTCCCTCGAGATAGGCTGTGAGGTCGATGTCAGGATTCGTTATGCGGGCAATCTGATAGACACCGAACGTGATGCCCCCATTCATATCGCCCTCTTTGAACAGCGGTGTGATGCCCTCGTCGATGATGCGCTTCGAATAGGCATCCGTGAGAGATCCCTCGAGTCCCTGTCCGACTTCGATGCGAACCTTGCGTTCGTTTGGGGCCACGAGCAGCAGGACGCCATTGTCCCCGTCCTTGCTCCCGAGCTTCCAACTTTCCGCGATCTGAATCGACGCTTGCTCGATCGTGAGTCCCGCGAGGTCGGGCAGGGTGAGGACAGCGAGCTGCGTTCCCCCGACTCGCTGAAGCTGTTGGAGTGCCGACTCGATTTGCTGACGGGTCGCGGGAGCGAGAATTCCCGCCCGATCCGTAACGGCCGAGCGCAGAGGCGGAATCTCGAACTCCGCGGCCCCAGCGCTCGACGCGACGAGCAGAGCCAGCACGGACAAGAATGCCCGAACGCAAATTCGCGTCCCTAACACCTAGAAATCGACCTCGGGTGCCTTCTCGACGGCTTGTTGTTCTGCGGCGTCGAGGGCCCATTGGGTCATCTTGTCGTGGTGGTAGAAGAGGCTGTTGGTCCAGCTCGTCGGTGGGACGCTGACGAGGTTGTTGAACTCCTTGATCGCTTCGATGTGACGCTGGCGCGCGATGGTGATGCGATTCTCGGTGCCCTCTAGCTGCGCCTGGAGTTCGCGAAAATTTCGGTCGGCCTTCAGATCAGGATAGCGTTCGGCGACGACCATCAGTCGGCCGAGCGCCTGGCTGAGTCCCCCCTGCGCCTGTTGAAACTCCTGAATCTGCTCGGGTGATGAGTTCGATGGATCGATGTTCACGCGGGTGGCATTGGCCCGGGCGTTGATCACGGCCTCGAGCGTCTCCCGCTCGTGACCGGCGTAGCCTTTGACGGTGTTCACGAGGTTCGGAATGAGATCCGCTCGTCGTTTGTACTGATTCGTCACTTCGGCGACGGTCGCCTCGACCTGGTTCAAGGCTTTGGGAATCGACTGGACGCCGCAGCCCGAAAGAACGGAAAGGCCGATTAGAAGAGCCGTGACTCGAACCGTGGTAGTAATTCGCATGATGTGCCCC
>JAQBEG010000793.1:0-2728 GCA_032123985.1 Deltaproteobacteria bacterium | reverse complement strand
CGTCGCCGAGGCGATATCCGTCGGCGGCGTGTACGACGCAGCCGTCGGTTCGGTAGGCTGGTGCGGCAACGCGACCTGCACGACGATTCTCTGCAGCGACGCGTCCGGCCCCGATGTCTTTGTTTGTCACTCCAATAGTGGATCGCTTCTCGATGTCCTTGCTCCCGATTGGCGAACGCTCACGAGTGACATGGGCGGCGGCACGCGCGACTTTGGCGGAACCTCAGCTGCGAGCCCCTATGCCGCCGGCGTTGCAGCACTCCTGTTGGAGCTCGCCCCGGGCACTACGCCAGAAAATCTGCGTGCGCATCTCGTTAGTGCCGGTGTCCCCGTCACGAATTCCGACAATGTCCTTTCCTTCCCGCGGATAGACGTCGCGGGCTCCGTTGCAGCAGCGCTGCCGGATTGTGGGAACGGCATTCTCGACGCCGGAGAGAGCTGTGATGACGGAAACAACGTCGGGGGCGATTGTTGTACGGCGATCTGTACATCCGAGCCTGCTGGCACGACATGTAACGACGCTACGGTCTGCACGACCAGCGATCAATGCGACGGCGCGGGCAGTTGCGGCGGAACCTCGATCGTGTGCGACGACGCCAACGGCTGCACGGACGATGTGTGCGATCCGGGCGATGGCTGCGGCTTCGTCGCGAACACCGCGGCTTGTGACGACGGCGATGCGTGTACCGAAGGGGACGTCTGCTCTGCCGGATCCTGCTCGCCGGGCGGACCGCTTGTTTGCGATGACGTGAATCCCTGCACCGATGATTCGTGCGATCCCATTGGCGGCTGTGCGTTCGGACCGAATACAGCCGTGTGTGATGATGGCGATGCATGTACCAACGGGGACATCTGTTCCGCGGGGTCATGTGTGCCCGGCCCACCGCTCGTTTGCGATGACGTTAATCCGTGCACCGACGATGCTTGCACCTCGGCGAGCGGCTGCGGCTTCGTCGCGAACAGCGTTGCCTGTGATGACGGTAGTTCATGCACGGTCAACGATGCTTGCAGCGCAAGCGCCTGCATGCCCGGTCCCACCCTTGATTGCGATGATCTGGACGCCTGTACGGCCGACGCGTGCGACGAGATCGACGGCTGCACCCATGCGGTGATCGAAGGGTGTGGGGTGCCGAGCGTGCCGCTCCTTGGTCTGAAGGGTCAGATCGGGCTGCTGATGCTGCTCGTAGGGGTAGGGGGCTCGATGGCGTTCATGCTGGGCAGGCGATTCACCCCGTGATTTGGTGCGGCGAATCCGTCGCGCCTCCACCGACAAACTAACTTTTCGGCATCTGGAACCCGGGCGTCGACTCGGAGAGAGCGACCTCTTCTTCGTTCATGTCGTCTTCGATCGACTCGAAGAGCGGTGAAGACAGGTATCGCTCGCCCGTGTCTGGCAGCATGGCCAGGATGACCGAACCCCGCTCGGCCTTCTCGGCGATCTGCATCGCCACCGCGAAGGTCGAGCCGCCCGAAATTCCCGTGAAGATCCCTTCGCTTTGCGCCAGCTTCCTCGACCATTCGATGCCCACCGCTCCGGCAATCGGGACCAGCTCGTCGTAATAGGCGTTGTCGACCGATTCCTGCAGGACCAGCGGGATGAAGTCCGGAGTCCAGCCCTGAATCGGGTGTGGTTCCCAGGACGGGTGGCTTCCGCTCGGCGAGCCTTCCGACGTTCTATCCTGCGCCTGCCCGCTGCCAACGATCTGTGCATTGGCGGGCTCGATGAGGATGATCTTCGTTTCGGGCCGTTCCTTGCGCAGCACACGGGCGACGCCCGTTATCGTGCCGCCGGTACCGTACCCGGTCACGTAATAGTCGAGGCGCTCGCCATCGAAGTCGCTGACGATCTCCCGCCCTGTCGTGTTCTCGTGAATCTTGGCATTCGCGTCGGTCTCGAATTGCCGGGCGAGGAACCAGTCGTTGGCCTGTGCCAGATCGACCGCCTTCTGGTACATCCCCATGCCCTTGGCAGCGCGCGGTGTGAGTACGACCTTGGCGCCCAGGAAGCGCATCAGCTTTCGCCGCTCGATCGAAAAACTGTCGGCCATCGTGACCACGAGCGGATAGCCCTTCGCGGCGCAGACCATTGCCAGCCCGATGCCGGTATTCCCGCTCGTGGCCTCGACCACCGTTTGTCCAGGTCGCAGCGCGCCGCTTCGCTCGGCCTCCTCGATGATGCTGACCGCCAGACGATCCTTCACCGAGCCGGCCGGGTTGAAAAATTCTGCCTTTACGTAGATACGCACGCCTTTGGGCGCCAGCGCATTGATGCGAATGCAGGGCGTGTTGCCGATCGTATCCATGACATCGTCGTACAAGCGTCCGCGCCCTTCGGTTGTTCGCGAGCTTCCTGAACCCATGGATCTCTCCTTCTTCTATGCTGGACCGAAACGACTGCGTCGACGCACCTACCCGCCTTGGGCGGCGATCGATGGCACGACATGATCAGTCCGAGAACGTGATGATACGCCGAATCGGAGATTTTCAGTCTCCCGTCTCGAGCGCGTTCTCGGTGATAGCCAATGTCGACGACCGAGCAGGAGGGTATGATCATCGGGGTTGGTTAGATTCGCCGATCCAGGGGAGTTCGACAATGCAGCTGGGCGTTTGTGTGGCATCGCATATTGGGGATACCGACTACGTCGTTCGGGCAGAAACGCTCGGATACAGCCACGCCTGGCTGGCCGATAGCCAGATGATCTGGTCCGACTGCTATGCGACGCTCGCA
>JAQBEG010000792.1:0-5673 GCA_032123985.1 Deltaproteobacteria bacterium | reverse complement strand
GGAGGCTCCAACTCGGCGGGCACTGGGGAGGTCGAGAACTGAATGTTCGCGAGGTCGACACCTGAAACACCGTCGATCATGCAGTGATGGATCTTGGTGATCATTCCAAATTGCTCTCCGCCCTCGAGTCCTTCGATGATCCAGGTCTCCCAGAGCGGACGTTTACGGTCGAGCGGTTGCGCCATGACGCGCGCCACGAGGTTCTTTAGCTGTCGCAGCGAACCCGGCTTGGGAAGGGCTGTGTGACGGACGTGATAGTTGAGGTCGAATCGAGGATCGTCGACCCACACCGCATGATTGAACACAGGGATCGTATGCAGGCGCTGGCGATATCGAGGGACTCGATGTAGAAAGCTCTCGGTGGCTCGCTTGACGAGATCGATGTCAACGCCGCCGGTCGCCGATCTGAGAGGACCGATGTCGAAAATATTGGTGGCAGCGACGTGCATGCGCACGTTTCCCTGTTCCCAAAGCAGGAAGGTGTTGTCCTGTGAGCTGAGTCGGTCGTAATGCCATTGCGCCATGGGGGGCTCCGATCGTCTTGGACGACTGGGGGTGTCGAATGAGTTTGCCTGCCCATTCGATATGAGGCAATAGCGATCACTTTATGGGTGCAATCTCACCGGATGCGAGCCGCGCCCAGTACGAATCGAGCTCTTTGCGAACGACGGGCGCCAGCATATAGAGCGCGAGCATATTTGCGAGCGCCATCGCGAAGATCATTGCGTCGGAAAAATCGAGAATCGCGTCGAGTTGAGTCGTGCATCCGAGCACGACGGAACCGCAGAAGATCATGTTGTACGTGAGCTTGACCCAAGTCGCGGGTCCGAAGAGGTAGATCCACCCCTCGAGTCCATAATAGGACCAGGCGATCATCGTGGAGTAGGCGAAGAGCGTCACGATGACTGCCAGCGGGATCGGGAACCAGGGGATCACGCTGGCAAAGGCTGTGGAGGTGAGCTGCACACCGCTGATGCCTTCGAAGGGGATGTTGGGGGTCGTAGACCGTCAGAGTGATGACGAGAGCCGTAATCGAGCAGACGATAATGGTGTCGATGAAGGGCTCGAGCAGGGAGACGAAACCCTCCGTGACGGGCTCATTTGTGCGGACGGCTGAATGGGCCACAGAGGACGAACCGATACCGGCCTCGTTCGAGAATGCGGCCCGTCTGAAGCCGAGGATCAAGACGCCTAGCATTCCCCCGGTTGCACCTTGCGGTGTGAATGCCCCAATGATGATTTGAGAGAGCGCGCGCGGGACCTCGCCAGCATTGGCGGCGATGACGAAGAGTCCGGATGAGATATAGAGCAGTGCCATGAAAGGCACGATCGTCGAGGCGACCGAGGCGATGCTTCGAATACCCCCGACGATTACGACGCCGACGACCATTGCGAGAGCGAGTCCCACGAGCCAACCGCGGGCCGCGAAGAAACTCTCGTCGCCGCCAGTCACAGTCACGAACTGCACGAACGCCTGGTTGGATTGAAACATACTCCCGATGCCCAGGGCGCCGATCAGGATGCAGATGGCATAGTAGATCGCCATCGCTCTACCCAGGCGCGGCCAGTTTCGTTCGGCGAGGCCCTTGTGCATGTAGAACATTGGGCCACCAGAGACGCTGCCATCGGCATTGTCCTGGCGGTATTTCACGCCGAGAGTGCATTCCGCGAACTTGGATGCCATGCCGAGTGCGCCCGCGACCCACATCCAGAAGGCAGCTCCGGGGCCGCCAACAGAGATGGCGACAGCGACATGGGCGATATTGCCAACGCCAACGGTGCCGGAAATGGCTGTCGCAAGCGCTTGGAAATGGGAGACCTCGCCTGGGGCGTTCCGGTCGGTGTAGTCGCCACGGACGAGTCGTAATGCGTGCATGAATCCGCGCACATTGATGAAGCGGAGATAGAGAGTGAAGAACGCGGCGCCGACGACCAGCCATAACACGATCAGCTGGAGGTCCGTGCCCGCCACTGATACAGAAAAGAAAATGATGTCGGAAAAAATTTTCGCGAAGGGGGTGAAAAACTGATTGATCGTTTCATCGATTCCCATCAGGATGCCTCGCTCAGGCCCCAACGGCGAGCTTGCGACTTGGCTCGATCATGCGTCTCCGCGGTCGTGCTACGAACTTCAGTCGCTTCCGTAGTCGCTGTACTTATCGAGCAGGCGCACAGGCTTTTTGAGTGCGTCGCGGCGAAAAGGCTCACCTAGCTCCTGCCCGACCATCACCTCGAGCACGGTCGGCTGTTGCGACGAGGTCGCCTCGCGCAGCGCGTCGCCGATCTGATCGGGCTCGTCGATGCGGTGGCCCTGCGCGCCCATTGCGCGCGCGATTTCGGCGAAGCTCGGGTTCTCGAGTTCAGTGCCGAGGAAACGATTGTTGTAGAAGTCGATCTGATTGCGTTTCTCGGCGCCCCACTGACTATTGTTGAAGACGACCGCCGTGGTCGGGATTCGTTCACGCACGCAGGTCATTACCTCCGTGAGGCTCATTCCCCAGGCACCGTCGCCGATATATGCGACCGCGGGGCGCGAGGGTTCTGCGATCTTTGCACCCATTGCGGTGGGAAATGCGTAGCCGCAATTACCGAAGCTCATGGCCGCAAGAAAACTGTTAGGTCGATCAAAGCGCAAGTAGCTGTTGGCAGTCGAGCAGATGTTGCCAATGTCGGTCGAAACCATCGCGTCTGCCGGCATCGCTCGTTCGAGCTCACGCAGCGCACGGCGTGGTGCCATCGGATTTCCGCTGCCCGAGGAGAGTTCGTCGAGCTCGGCCTCCCAATTTTTCTTCTGCGCCGCGATCTCGTTACGACGCGCATCTGCTCCGTCGAGTACGGGGCATTTTCGATCCGGCGCTTGCAATCGCTTCAGGATTTCCACCGCTGCCGCGCGCGCATCGCCGTGGATTCCGATCTCGAAGGCGCGAACCAGCCCGAGCATTCTTGCATCGGTGTCCACCTGAATGATCTTGGCGTTCTTCGGCCAGTAGTCGATGTCGTATTGCGGCAGCGTGCCGAAGGGGCCAAGCCTGGATCCAAGTGCAAGCACGACATCCGCCTGCTGAACGATCCGCATCGCCGCTTTCGAGCCCATGTAGCCGAGTGGCCCGCAAGCCAACGCATGCGACGCGGGAAAGGCATCATTGTGCAGATAGCTCGTGATGACAGGCGCCGACAGATGCTCCGCTAGCGCCACCGCTTCGGCTTGTCCGCCACCCATGACGACGCCACCACCGGCCATGATCACAGGGAATTTGGCATTCGCGAGTAGATTGGCTGCGTTCTCGAGGCTGTGCGCGCCTCCTGCACTGCGCTCGATCGGTGCGGGCTTCGGAATCTCCGTGTCGAACTCGCCGTAGAAATTGTCGCGAGGAATATTCAACTGCGTGGGTCCGCGTTCTAGCATCGCGATGGCAAAGGCACGATCCGTGAGTTCCGCAATTCGCTGGGGACTACTCACATGCGCCTGATACTTTGTGATCTTCGAGAAGATCGGAAGCTGGTCCGTTTCCTGGAAGCCACCGAGGCCGACACCCAGGCTTCCGGTCTCCGGCGTGATTGCGACGACTGGGGAGTGCGCCCAGTAGGCGGCCGCGATCGCGGTCACGAAGTTGGTGATGCCCGGCCCGTTCTGCGCAATGCAAACGCCGTGGCGACCCGAGACTCGCGAATAGCCGTCCGCCATATGGGCGGCGTTCTGTTCGTGAGCGACGGACACGAAACGAATTCCGGCTGCGGGAAAGAGGTCCAGCGCATCCATGTAGGCCGAGCCGACAATCCCAAATACGTCCGTAACGCCGTGGGCGACGAGAGTCTCGACGAATGCCTCGCTGGCACTGATCCGCATTGCAGTCTCCTTCTTTTCGCAGGCTTCGAGAGAACCCGGGGTGATATAGTCTACTCTGAGACAAATTGTGGGGTCAATGATGAATCGCAAGACCGATCTGAAGAAGCTCGCCCTCGAGAGCCTTTGGTACCCGCTGCGCCAGCATCGGGGGATCGCCGCCGATTCGCCGCGACAGTTCGTTTCAGGCGAGGGCGTCTGGTTGACTGATGTCGATGGTCGGCGCGTGCTCGATGGAGTAGCCGGGATCTGGTGTGTCAACGTTGGATACGGGCGCGAGGAATTGGCCGATGTTGCTCGCGAGCAAATGGCGCGTTTGCCCTATCTGTCTGGGACATTCACGAATGCGCCCGCGGCCGAACTCGCGAGCAAGCTGACGGAGATGCTCGGCTACGCGAGCAAGGTGTACTTCACAAACAGCGGTTCCGAAGCGAACGAGGCCGCGTTCAAGGTTGCCAGACAATACCAGGCGCAGACGGGTTCGCCGCGTCGGTACAAGATCATCGCGCGCTACCGGGGTTATCATGGCAATACGCTCGGTGCCCTTTCCGCGACCGGCCAGGCTGAGCGGAAACTGGGATACGAACCGTTTGCACCAGGCTTCATCCACATCGATGCGCCGGATCCCTATCGCATCACGCATGACTGCGCGGACCAGCTCGAAAGAACGATCGAGCGCGAAGGGTCAGAAACAGTGGCCGCATTCATCATGGAGCCGATCATTGCGGGGGGCGGAGTCCTGGTTCCGCCGGACGACTACCTGCCTCGCGTCCGCGACATCTGCAATCGCCATGGCGTACTCCTAATCCTCGACGAGGTGGTGACTGGCTTTGGCCGGACCGGTACCTGGTTTGCCCACGAGCGGGGTGGCGTCGAGCCCGACCTTCTCACGTTAGGCAAGGGGATCGCGAGTGGTTATCAGCCTGTGGCAGCGATGGTCGCGAAGCAGAGAGTCTTCGAGGCTTTCGAAGGGGTGCCCGGCGAGCTGCGACATTTCCGCCACATCAATACCTACGGTGGTCATCCTGTGGCGACGGCCGTTGCGCTTCGAAATGTCGAAATCCTCGAACGCGAGGGCCTTGTCGAGAAGGCCGCGAAGACTGGTGACGCGTTGCTCTCCCGATTGCGTCGATTGGAAGAGCATCCGAACGTGGGCGAGGTGCGTGGTCGAGGCCTTTTGATCGGGATCGAACTCGTCGAGAACAAAGACACGCGAGTGCCGATCACGTCGGCAGGGACGGCGGCCGTGGTGGCGCGATGTGTAAGCGACGGTGTACTCGTGGGGAGAACGACTAATACGACGCCCGGTTTCGACAATGTCGTGATGCTGGCGCCGCCGTTTGTACTCGCGGATGACGAAGCCGATCTCCTGGCCTCCGCGGTCGAGAGGGCGATTCAAGAGGAGCTCCCGGCAAAGGCGTGAAGGTCCTCTCGCTCAATTGTGGTAGCTCCTCGATACGCTGGGGCCTCTTCGAGGCTTCTGAGGAGCGAGAAATCTCGGCAGGGAAAGTCGAGGAGGTCCACGATCCGACCGTCGCGTGGCAACTTGCCCGAAATACGCTCGAAGAGATTTCGACAGGAAGGCCGCCCGACGCGATCGGTCATCGTGTCGTGCACGGGGGAGAACGCTTCACAGACGCCGTGCGCATAGACGACGTTGTCATCCGTGAGATCGAGGCACAGATTCCTCTCGCGCCGTCACACAATCCACGCTGTCTTCTCGGGATCAAAGAGGCGCAACAGATTTTCCCCGATGTTCCGCATGTCGCGGTCTTCGATACCGCCTTCCATCAGACGATGTCGCCCGAGGCCTATCTTTACGCGCTGCC
>JAQBEG010000791.1:0-5387 GCA_032123985.1 Deltaproteobacteria bacterium | reverse complement strand
AACGCGCGGACGAGATCTTCGCCGAGGGCAAACGCCTCGGCGAAGCGGAAAACGATCAGGGTGTTCTCGTCGGTCTGCTCTATGGCTATGGGGTCGCTGCGCATCTGCTTGGAGGACGCAATGCCCTTTCTGTCCCGATCTTCGAAGAGGCGATCGCGATCGCCGACCGGTCGGGCGATCCGGAACTGCGCTGGGCCGCCCGAGAGCCGATGGTCGCAGCGGCAAACTATCTCGGTCGATTGGACTTGAGCGAAACTGCGAGTCGCGTGATGGTCGAAATCTGCAACGATGATCCTTGTATCGATATGCCCGCCACCTCGCTCTTCTCAGGCTGGGGGTACGCTCAACAAGGGTGGATGCTGACTGACCTCGGCCGGTACGCGGAGGCCGACGAGTGCTTCGCAAAGGCCGAGATCGGCGCTCGCGCTCTCGGGCGCACCGAACAACATTCATGGTCCACCGCCATGAACGCCCGTGCGCGCGCACGTTCGGGCGATGTCGAAGGTGCACTCGGCCTCGCCAAGCGGGCGGTGAGTTATGCCGAAGAAGTCGGCAGTTACCTCGCCCTGGTCTGCGCCTACGGTCATCATGGGGCAGCCTTGGCAGCGGCCGGTGAGTGGGCCGCCGCGATCGATCGCCTCAAACAGGCGCTCGAAATCTGCCGCACGCATCGGGTCTGGGTCTGTATCGAGGGCGACTTGATGGCCTATCTAGCGGAGGCCCTGCTCGGCGCGGGCCGAGACGCGGAAGCCCTGCAAGTGGCGCGCGACGCGATCGAGGAGACACGCGCCGCAGAGGCACGCTCCTTCGAATTGCATGCGCAGCTCGTCCTATCACGCGTCCTCGTTTCCACGCAAGGGGCAGCCTGCGAGCACGAGGCCTCTGCGGCACTCGACGTTGCCCAGGCGCGACTCGAGGAAACCGGCGCACGCGCCTACTCTCCGATGCTACTCGAGGAACGTGCCCGCCTTGCTTCCGCGCTCTCGGATCCCGCTGCCGCCGATTCCCTGCGACGCGAAGCACATCGCGAGTACCTAGAGTTGGGAGCGACGGGTCAAGCGGAGCGGCTCGCACGTGATTTCGGCTGATAAACTCGAACTCGTGGATCCCGTGACGCACACGACGTTTGACTAAACAACAGAAGGCGCTGCCTGAGTCGTTGCTCAAGTTTCAACGAGAGGTGCGTAAGGAATACCATGTCGACCAAGATGAACGTTTCCCAGAGAATCATCGAACTCCTCGAAGCGGAGGGCGTTCGGACGTTGATAGGCATCCCGGATCCAGGTTTCGCCCGCATGCACCGCGAAGCCGCTGACCGAGGCTGGGACGTCGTCGCAGCCCATCATGAAGAAGCCGGCGCATTCATGGCCGACGCACTCTCTCGCATGACGGGGAAGCCGGCGGTCATCGTCGGAAACCAGGGTCCCGGCGTCGCGAACCTCGTGCCTGCAGCAATCTGCGCTTCGAAAGAACGTATCCCGGTCATCTTTCTCGCCGGTCAGCGAGCGCGAATGCTCGACGCGCAGGTGCGTCGCAGCAAGTTTCAATACACCGACCAACCGCGCTTCTTCGAAAAGGCCATGAAGTATGTGGGCGTGATCGAGTTCGCGCACCAGGTCGATGAAGTCATGCACGAAGCGTTTCGCCAGGCCATGACCGGCTCGCCTGGTCCCGTCTACATCGAGTTTCCGCAGGACCATGCCAACGCTGAACTCGAACTGCGTCCCGCGCCGCCACCCGAGTCTTACCGTCTCGTCCGCCAGAAAGCCGATCCTGACGCGATCAAGCAAGCCGCCGAACTGCTCAGGAAGGCGAAGTGCCCCATCCTGCTGCCGGGCACGGGCGTGCATACATCGCGCGGCCACGCCGAACTCGAGCGCCTGGCCAGCGCGCTGGGATGCCCGGTCATCCCGTCGTGGGGCGGACTCGGATGTCTGCCCAACTCGAATCCCCAGGTGCTGCCCTACTCCGTCGGCCCGGCGATCGAGGCCGTGGCCGAAGCCGACGTGGTCCTCGCAGTCGGCACGGCGATCGGAGAGCAACTTCACTACGGCACCGGACAACATTGGGCGAAGGGGAACACGGACCGGAAATGGATCTACATCGAGAGAGATCCGGCGGCCGTCGGCGTCAATCGGCCGATCGACGTCCCGCTCGTCGGGGATCTGCGCTCCGTCCTTCCCCAACTCACCGAAGAGATCGAGGCGGGCGACGCGCTCTCCCCAAATCCGAAACTTCCCGGCTGGCGAAAAGAATATGAAGCATTCTCCCGCGACCTGATCGCAAACGCGCCCGACACCCATCCCGTTCACCCCGGTCGTATGGTCGCCGAGGCGACGAGCGTCATGCCGGAAGACGCCGTGATCGTTCGCGACGGCGGCTCGACCCAGCTCTGGGCGCTCTTCTACAGTGCGCGCGCCCCGCGCGACATCCTCTGGACCTCGAAGTTTGGTCATCTCGGCGTCGGCCTCCCCTACGCGATCGGTGCCCAGCTCGCCGTCGGCGATTCACGCCGTGTCTGTCTCATCACCGGCGACTCTGCCTTCCAGTTCCATATCGCGGAACTCGAAACCGCGGTCCGCAAGAACCTGCCAATCGTCGTCGTCGTCAACAGCGACGCCGCATGGGGTATGGAATTGCCCGTGTTCTATGGCGCGTTCGGCCCGGACAAGGACGTCGAGGTCAAATGGGGTGACGTCCGATTCGACAAGATCGCGGAGGGCTTCGGTGCCCACGGCGAATACGTCGATCGGACGGAGGATGTTGCTCCTGCTGTCGCGCGGGCCCTCGCGACCGGACGCACCGCCGTCGTTCAGGTTGCGGTCGACCCCCTCGTCAATGCGCTGGAAGCTCCGCACGCCGCCGAATTCGTCACATGGTATACCGGCGGAGGCTATTCGGCATAACATCCTCTGTGGTTCGTCGATGGCGCCTCGACACACTCGACACACTCGACACAACGGAAGGACATTCATGACAGAGTTCGACTTCGTCGCGGTAGGGCTCACATTGCTCGACATCCTCGGTCGTCCAATCTCCCGACTGCCCGACCCTGGCGCGGTCGAGTTGATCGAGGAGATCCGGATGACGCCAGCGGGAACCGCAGCGGGCCCTGCCGTGATCGCCGCAAAGCTCGGCCTCCGGACGCGGCTCGTGGGCGCGATCGCAGAGGACGCGATGGGGCACGTCCTGCGAGACGCACTCGTCGCGGACGCTGTCGATGTCGGCGCGCTGCAGATCGTCGAGCAGTCGCGAACGTCGGCCACGATCCTCGCAATCTCCCCGAACGGTGACCGACCTGCGCTGCATGCACCAGGCGCATCGCTCGCGCTGCGGCTGGATCCGCCCTTCGACGCCGTCCTGAGCACGCGCTTCCTCCACCTGGGCGGTGTCGGCACGATGCCGTTCTTCGATGGTCCCCCGTCCCGACAACTTCTGGAAGCCGCGCGCGGGGGGGACATCGTGACGACTTGCGATCTCGTGTCGCCGATGCCCACGACCCTGCCCGCTCTCGAACACGTGCTGCCGCTCATCGACTACTCCATGCCCTCGGCCGATGAGGCCATCGCGCTTTCCAGCCGAGACACAGTGGAAGACGCCGCCCAGTTCTTCCTGGACCGCGGCGTCGGGGCCTGTATCTTCAAACAAGGCGCGGCGGGCTCGCTCTTGATCGCATCTGGCGACACGATTCGGATCCCGGCCTTCCGCGTCGAAACCGTCGACACGACCGGATGTGGCGACTCGTACTGTGCGGGCTTCGTTGCGGGCCTGGCCCGAGGATTCGAACTGGAAGAAGCCTGTCGCTTCGCCTCAGCAACCGCCGCGCTCGTTTCGACTGGACTCGGAAGCGACGCGGGTGTCGAGTCGTTCGAAGCGACGTTCGAAGCAATGAAGACCATGGAGGCTCGAACGCACGCATGACTGACTCGATCGAACGAGCGCGCGAGGTCATCGAGACCGCCCGCTACCTCGAAGACGAGGGATATAGCTCCGGAACCTCGGGCAACGTTTCTACAAGAACCCCGCTCGGGATGCTCATCACGCCATCGAGCGTCGAGCCGAGTGCATTGACCGTCGAGTCGCTAGTCGAACTCTCGCTCACGCAGGAACCCGATCGCGAGTCGAGGCCTTCATCCGAATGGGCCATGCATCGCGCGCTCTACGTCGCTCGCCCGGAGATCGGTGGCGTCGTCCACACACACTCGCGGTTCGCGACCGTGCTCGCGTGTTCGGGAAGGTCGATCCCTTCCTACCACTACATGGTGGCCGCAGCAGGCGGATTCGAGATCCCCAATGCGCCCTACGCAACCTTCGGAACCGATGAACTTTCGGAGAGCGTCGTCACGACGATTGGTCGCGGCAACGCATGTCTCATGGCCAATCACGGACAGATCACCGTCGGTCGCGATCTTCGTTCGGCCGTGAAGACCACCGAGCTCGTGGAACGCCTGGCGGAAGGCTATTGGGCGAGCCTGCTGATCGGCGGCCCCAATATATTGAGCGAGGATTCCATGAAAGATGTCGTGACGCGCTTCCTCGCCGGTTACGGCAGCACCAAGAAGGACGGGAAGGAATCGTGAGCAGCTACAAACGGACCAAGCAAGATGAACTGATGGCTCGAGCCAAGAAGGTCGTTCCGGGCGGCGTCTACGGGCATGCCGTCCTCTCCCCCGCTTCGCATCCCCGCTTTTTTCGCAGTGGAAGCGGCTGCCGGGTCGTCGATGTCGACGGGAACGAATACATCGACTTCATGTGCTCGTTCGGTCCGAATCTTGTTGGCTTCAATCACCCTCGCGTCGAGAAGGCTGCGGCGGCACAGCGGGCCCTCGGCAATTGTTTCACCGGACCGACCGAGCGATGGGTGGAGCTCGCAGAAGAACTCGTCCGACGCATCGGGTACGCCGATTGGGCGATGTTCCAGAAGAATGGCTCCGATGCCACGAGTCTCTGCAACACGATTGCCCGCGCGTTCACGGGGAAACGAAAGATCCTGCTCGCCGACGGCGCCTATCACACGGCTGCGCCATGGGGCAATCCGTCGAAGAGCGGTGTGATCGACGAAGATCGCGCGCACCTACTCTACTACCGCTACAACGATCTCGAAAGCGTCCAGGCTGCCTTGCGAGAAGCCGGGGACGATCTGGCTGGCATCATGGTCTCGCCCTTCAAACATGATGCCTTCGTCGACCAGGAACTCGTCGATCCGGATTTTGCCCGCGGACTGCGAGCCGTCTGCGATGAACACTTGGCGCTTCTCATGATGGACGAAGTGAGAGCCGGGCTTCGCCTCGCCCCGTGCGGAAGCTGGGAGCGGATGGGCGTTCATCCCGACATCGCCGCCTGGGGAAAAGGAATCGCGAACGGCTATGCGCTCTCGACGGTCGTGG
>JAQBEG010000790.1:0-4128 GCA_032123985.1 Deltaproteobacteria bacterium | reverse complement strand
CGAACAATCCCGCAGGTCGACCCGTGAACCATTGTCCGGGCAGCGACTCGTCGTCGGGTCGACCATCAGTCCATCCGAGCACGCGACATCATGAACGACCTCGAACGTCTCACCGTCGACCTCCCATCCCTTGATGATCTGAAGACGCTGCAACGGAGCACTCGATGGATCTTTCTCTGCCAATACGATGAATTCAGGGGACTCGCCGACGCGCGCAGCGAAGTCGGCGCCCATTGGAACGCCTCCCGCATAGGCTTCCGCAATCAATTCGCCCGATGCGAGCAGATCAGCCGCGAATTCTCGTCCCGCAAAGAAACGAACTCGAATCCTCGGCCCCGAAGTTGCAAAGGTCTCCTTGCGCCGAAATGCACTGTAGATTGCCTCTCGAGTATTTTCTTCAGCCCATACCCCCGTTAGGCCCGATGCACCGTAGGTCGGCGTGGCAGCATTGATGTAGCTCTCCCCATCGACCTCTCTGAGCACATCGGGTGCCGCCCAGCGCAGAACCGTCGACTGGATGAAGGACATGGGAACCGAACCGCGCAGTGCTGACGAACCATCGAGCACACCGAGCTTCGAGAAATAGTTGGATTCATCGTCCGATGTCGCGCCTGTATGGGTATCGCTCGCTCCGACGAATCCGAATTCGTAGGGATTCAACGTTCCGCGACTCTCGAGAAGCAAGCCCCGCTTCAGTGCATCCCGTACATAACTCCCGGCTGGCTCGCTCGGCAGCATCGTCGCTACGCGATAGGGCGTGATCTCGAAATCCGCCCATTCGTCGGTCGTGGACAACAGAGGGTGAGTCTCGGACGTCCCCTTGATCTGGGTGATCTCGACGAGCGGCTCATTGCGAAGTCGGCGCTCTGCGTATGCATCGTCCATCGGGTCGCCAGCCCAGTCTGTCAGCTTGAACATCTGACCGTTCGATCCATTCGAGTTATGCGGAATCGCGAGGCTCTCGATTCCATTCGCCCGCAGCGCGTCCATCCATTCCCAGAGGCCCTCGGGATTCTGCGAATGGAACCGTGAGAACGGAACGGCGGGCAGCTCGTCCGAACTGCGAAAGATCACATTGCGATGCAAATTTCCGCGATCGTCCGACGACGACGTATATTCAAAGGCAGAGAAGGTTGTAAACCGACCCGGATCGTTCCATCGCTCCGCCGCGTCGATCGTGTCCAGCCAGGCAGCCCGACCAATCTCGAGCACGGCCTCGCGATCGACAACGCCGTCTCCGATCGCCGAAACGAGATTCGGCAACACGCTTCCAAACGCCCTGATACGCCGCAGAAGGCTGGTCTGCCCCATATTGTCGGGTGCGTTCAGATCGTGAAGAACTTCCAGGAAGTCGATCTTCGATATTTCCGTTGAAGTATCCGCGGCGGCACGCGCCACGCCGAGGAACATAGCGTGATCCGTCACTGCATAGAAGTCGAGTGGCATGCGGAGTTGAACATCGAAGCCGGCCGGATGTCGAATCGCCTCGCCCCGCGCGTACCGGTATGCATCGCTCGGCGTAGCGACCGTCCCGAAAGCGAAGGCGTCGAACGAATACGTCGTGTGGACATGCAGATCACCGAAGTAGACATTTCGTTCCGGATTCGCAGGCGGACGACGCTTGATCGTCTCGTCATCGAACTCAAAAACGTTGTCGCCCGCGAATCTTCGCATCAGGTCGTTCGCCTGAATATCGTCTCCGGCCGCTTCGTCGCCTGCCTCGGAACAGCCCAGAGCCAGCGTGACTAGAACACCTAACAGCAACACGATCTGAATGGACGAATATCGATGAATCAAGGCGGCGTCTCCAGGATTATGATGCTCGGGATCAATTGGCTCCGACGAACTGAGGATGATCTGGGCCGATCCCGAAGAACAATAGAACACGAGACGACGATTCGACCTCTTCTTTCCCCTTCCGTCCGCGCTCCCCCTGGAGCCGATGGTCTCGGCAAATGGTAGTCTCCGGACCGGGCGCGCCACTCCCTGCCCCTCAAACGCTACAAGGAACGCCAAATGACACAATCAGAATATCGAGACGGTCTCCAGATCCAGAGCACGGTGACGAAGAACGGACAGCTCGAGATCTCACTCGCCACGGTCGCGACCCCGGCACCCGGTCCGGACGACATCGTAATCCGGGTCGAAGCCGCCCCGATCAATCCGTCGGACCTCGGGCTCCTTTTCGGACCAGCCGACATGCAACAGGCGACCAGCGGCGGGAGCGCCGACCGTCCCGTCGTGACCGCGCCTGTTCCGGCCGGATTGATGAAGTCCGTCGCAGCTCGACTCGACCAGCCGATGCCGGTCGGAAACGAGGGTGCAGGGATCGTCATCGACGCCGGCACCTCCGATGCTGCGCAAGCACTGCTTGGCAAGACCGTCGCCGTCATCGGCGGCGCGATGTACTCGCAGTACAGAGTCGCACCCGCCGGAATGTGTCTCGCTCTACCGGACGGAACGACCCCAGCCGAGGGAGCATCTTGTTTCGTAAACCCGCTCACGGCGCTGGGCATGGTCGAAACGATGAGACTCGAGGGACATAGCGCCCTCGTTCATACCGCCGCCGCGTCGAACCTCGGTCAAATGTTGAACAAGATTTGCCTCGCAGACGACATCCAACTCGTGAATATCGTCCGCCGTGAGGAGCAAGAGGAAATCCTGCGTTCGATTGGTGCCAAGATCGTCTGCAATTCGAGCGCACCGGATTTCAAGGAGAAGCTCACCGACGCGCTTGCCGAAACCGGCGCGACGATCGCCTTCGACGCAACGGGCGGCGGAAAGCTCGGCGGCCAGATCCTTTCATGCATGGAAGCCGCGCTCAATCGAACGGCCGGCGAATACAGCCGATACGGTTCGACGACGCACAAGCAGCTTTACATCTATGGCCGCCTCGACCGCTCCCCCACCCAACTGAACGGCGATTTCGGAATGGCCTGGGGCATCGGCGGCTGGTTGCTGCCGCCGTTCCTGGGCAAGATCGGACTCGAAGGCGCCGGGCGTCTTCGCGCCCGTGTCGCGGCAGAAATCAAAACGACCTTCGCAAGCCATTACACTGCCGAGGTCTCTCTAGCCGAAGCGCTGGAACTCAAGACAGTCGCCGCATACGGAAAACAGGCAACAGGCGAAAAATATCTGATCAATCCCAACAAGGGATGTTAGTCACGATAGGAGATCTTATGCCTCCTATTTATGCATCGGATTCTCCGGCTCCTCTCATGTTCCACTTCAGATTCACGTCGGTCGCTCCCGTGGCGTAGCTTCGGTCGCGGTGTAGGGTTTGTGGGGGTCTAACGAACTCCTCATTGAGAGAAGATATGCTCGAAGCCCATTTGCCCACGCCCGGGGCGAAGCCGGAACGGCCGCCCGTGCTCTCCCTTGTCTACGCATGCGTCGGCGTGGTGGCCTTTCCTGCGTTTCTACAACTCGTACTTCATCCGTTGCTATAGGGCGGCTCGGTCCAGACCTGGGGACTGTATTGGTTCTACACCCTGCTATGCGTGGTCGTGCCGGGAACGATGATCGCAATGAGCACGTTACGCTGGCGTGCCGATTGGCTGACCTGGGTGGGACTCGGCTGGGCACTCGGCCATGCACTAGAACTGGTGAGCTTTCTAATTTCGAGAGAGATCGGTTATCCGGCGTTCTTTCTCTTCTGGATCCCGGCGGCCTTCGCCGTCTGCTGGACACAGAGGAGGGAGTGGCATAGCAGGCTGGAAACTTTCGAAACACCCGTCCGCATCTATGCTGCATTGATTCTTCTCTTCGCGGTCGTCGGGATCATTTTCTTCGCGATCAGCCTTCCCGAAATCAGCACCGCTCCGCCCTACATCTCGGATGTCTGGTTTCATGTGAACAACGCGCATGAGTTCCGTGATCATTCGCCAATGCAGGATCCACGCATCGCCGGCGAAGCTTTCAACTATCATGTCTTCGGGTATGCAGCCTCGGCTGCGGCCAGCTTGGCCGTGAGCGAACCAATTGTTTCGATTCTGACCCGGTATTCCGGAATGAGCTGCGCGACGCTGCTCGTCCTCAATCTCTCCGGTCCTACCCCCGTCGCTGAGCCCTATGGAGGGTGGCAGCCGCTTACGATCGGCAAACGTCCCTTGATCTGGTGGGATGACG
>JAQBEG010000789.1:0-4506 GCA_032123985.1 Deltaproteobacteria bacterium | reverse complement strand
CGAGACGATTTCGAACCGCTGCGCATGCAGCCCCCGCCAGCCACTGTCCGTATCGTTGGCGACAGAGTTTGGGTTGCGGTTGATGTTGCGGAGCGTGGCCTGGGCGGGATCCTCGGGATGAGGGCGGTAGACGGCGAATTCGGACATCGCGCGAACCTTAGCAGCCCGGTCTAGAACGCGAGCCGATCAGCGTGCGAGCAATAATTTTCGGGCGCGATAGAGATTCGACTTCACAGAATCTTCCGATTTGGACAGCGATTTCGCAATCTCCGCGATTGATATCGATTGGAGATGGTGAAGTTCGAAGAGTTGTCTCTGCTCAGCCGTCATTTCGCTTTCGAGTGTGTGGTTGAGATGAGCGGCACACTCGGTCATTTCGTAATTTTCGAGGGGGGTCGCCTCGGTCGACGACATCGTTGCGACACTCAGGACAGAATTCTCGTCGTCATCTTCGAAGAGCGGAACCGTCGGATGCTGTTTTCGTCGGAAGCGGGCTGCCAGTGTGCGCCGCGTCAGTCCAAACACCCAGGCCGCAAAGGGCGCGTCGCCTCGGAATGAATCTATGGACGAAAATATGTTGATGAAGACTTCTTGGGTGATTTCTTCGGTGTCTGCTCGATTTCGCAATCGCTTGTCCAGAAAACCGTAGACCCGCTTGAAATAGCGGCGATAGATCTCATCGAAGGCGGCCCGATCGCCCTCCCGCACATGGTCGACCAAGATTTCGTCGGTGAGAGTTCTACGAGAAATGCTGACCGTCTCGCCCGATCGCGTAAGGGATGTCGGGGGTGCGGTGGCAGATCGAGAATCTCGAGCCAATTTCTGTTCCATGCTCATCGAAGCCGAATCCTTCCAGGTCACAGGCCGGGGCTGTTCTCGGAGCGCACAGCCCGATCGAGAAAAGCCCCCGGTTGGGAAGTGGCATTGGGGCAGGTCGAGGTGTCAAAAAATGTCACCGATGACGAAAATCGTCACGATTTAGTCCGTTTTCCCATGGGCGATGCGCTTCTTGCGTATTTGACGAAAAGTCAGATCGATCTCAGTCGAGGGTTTTCTCTTCCTCGACCTCTTCGATGTGCAGATCCGCGTCGCTGAGCCCGGTCCTGAAACTCAACCGGCTGGCCGAATCGACTGTCTGCACAGGCGGATTTGGAATCATCACGGTGGGTGAGCCTCGGCTGTCGACCGGGCCGGCCCGGTATTCACCATCCCGTTCCGCGGTCGGCGGCCGCCGCTCTCCCGACTGCGACCGCCGGGGGGCCCAGGTCTCGAGAAGAACGCTCAGCTGGCCGTGTTGCCGCAAACAGTGGTAGGTCAGGAGTTCGATCGATCGGACGGGAAAATTCGCGACAGCGGCACGTGTCTCCCGCGCGAAATCTGGGCAGAACAGCATGGCGCGGGGATCAGCGGAGGGCTCGAGTCCAAGTCCGGGTGCGAGCTTGAGGAAGTCAGCCAGTCTCGGCCGCAGCCAGGTCAAATCGGCGAGCGATTGCGTGAAGAGCGCGACATCGTCGCTACCCCGACCGATTCGCATGCTGATGATCTCGCCTTCGCCCCCGATCGCGAGCAGGTCGATGGTCGAGGTCTCTGCCAAAAACCCCTCGGCGATCACCCGAATCGTCGGATCAAAGCGTCGCAGTCGGTGCCGGATCGCGCGCCTCAGAATGGGTCGTTCGGGTCGACCTTCCCATTCGAGCTCAGCCATGGACTCGGTTCCGAGCATCTTCGTAAAGCATGCGGGCGACATCCATTAGCGCGCGGGTCGCCGGGGCTTGCGGGTGGGCGAGACCGATCGGTCGTTGTGCAGCGATGGCACGGTAGACATGCAGGTCATCCACCAGCAGGCCGTAGCTGGCGAGTGCGAATCCGAGTTCTTCCATGCTGAGCCGCGATACGTATTCGAAGGCGGCGCGTGCCTCGGAGATTGCGCTTACGCCATGAATGGTGACTCCCACATCGGTGCGTGGATTGGCTGCCACGATCGTCTTTACAAGGTCGTACGCCTGGCGGAGGTCCCGTCGATTTGCAGACGAGAGGAGCAGCAACCAGTAGATCGGGCTCGTGCTTGCGCCCTCAGCGGTGAGCCAACGCGGTGGGATCCGCACGAAGACGATGCCTTCACGGCGGGTCTCGGCCGCTCGAGATTTCGCCAGGTCGCCGGCTGTTCGATAGAGGCTCTCGAGATCGGTTGCGGGGCAGAGTACGAGTTCGGTGCCGAGCGGACCGACGCCAGGCTCCGGCCAGAGGGGAGAGGCTTGCTCCGAGATCGGCGCGAGCATGACGCTCCTGCCGCCAAGCCGGGCGGTTTCGATCGCCAGGTTCCAGGCGAGCGCCGCGCGGACGACGTCGCGATCTCCGATGGGCAAGCCGAGGATGGAAAGTGGCGCCGGCCCCGTCAGGCGCTCGAGGGTCGGCGCTTCGACGTTGCCATGAGGTCGGTTGCTCCTCGCATCCGGATCGGAACCGCCGTCGATCTCGGGCATGAAATAGTGAAGTACATCAGCGAGGTCGCGAGGCAAGGGATCCCTCGAAGGTCAGGGGCCGGTCGGCTTGAACATGGGAGCATGAATCGCTGACCGTGGTCGATCGACTCCCGACTGCAGCTAGGGAACTTGAAGAATCGAATTGGGTTGGCCGGTCGGACCCGGCGCGGATCGAGGATTCGTCGGGTCTTCCCGCCATTCTCCGTCAACGACATATCGATATTGATAGGTTCCAGGTTCGAGGTTGAGCACCTTCGTCCAGACTCGACTCTCACCCTCAGAAGCGATCAAGGATCGGACGCCGCGATCGGGGACCCAGCCATTGAAATCGCCCGCGATTCGCACGTCGCCAGCGGACGAATCCGTGAAGCGCACGATCACCTCCCGCGACTTGCCCGCCTCGGCTGCTTCACCAGCAGGTTCGCTGACCGGCTGCACTCGCAATTCGGGAGGCGAAGCGGCCAGCTCCATTGCGACCGATGCATAGTCGATCGCTCCATTCGCAGTGGGCGCATAGCGTGAGATCGGCATGCCCTCGCGCGCCGCCTCTCTGAGTTTGACGTTCAATCGGATCACCGAGTCGAAGCAAAGTTCCTTGAAGAGCTCACGAATTTCGCCCAGCGTTTGACGTGCGTATCGCGTGCGACCATCGTAGAGCGTCGGCAGCACGCGAACTTCGAGTTCGTGACCGATTCGGTCCGACAGCAGACTGATCGTTTCGAGTAGTTTTTGAACTCCGTCGATCGCGAAAAAACTAGTCTCGAGGGGAACGATGACTTCGCTCGCGGCGCGAAGTGCATTGAATGTAAGCAGTCCGACGTTGGGTGGGCAGTCAATCAGGACGTAGTCGTAGAGCGGAGGGAGCGTCTCGAGGGCGGCAGACAGTCGCTCCGTCCTCGCGTCATGGCGCTCCATCGCCAACTTTTGCTCGAGTGCGGAGAGCACGATACTCGAAGGGGCGATGTCGATCTGACCACTGACGTCGACGATCACCGCATCGAGACGACGCGCGCCGGCCGGCTCGACCAGCACTTCGTAGAGATTCATCTCGAGCTCGTCGGGGTCGAGACCCATCGCGAGCGTCGCGTGAGCCTGCGGATCCATGTCGACGATCAGGACCCTGTTTCCATCCGCAGCGAGTGCTCCGGCCAGATTCACGGTCGTGGTCGTCTTTCCACACCCACCCTTTTGATTCACGATTGCGATGACACGCATGACGTCCCCCCCCCGAGGCGTTCCGACCGCGAAACAATCGCGGCGTGAAATCTCTCTCCAGCATCCACGGCATCCGACCGGACCCGCGTGCCTTTGCTCGGGCGGCTAACCCGTTTCGCTCCAGTCGTTGTCGTTCCGTCTGGCTCCGCGTGGTCCCGGCTTGGCCGGCACGAGTCCGTTCACGGTTTCGCTGGCCAGGTTCCTGATCTCGTCAGGATTACCACTCTTGCCGCTCCTGCCATTTAGTCGTTTGCCATTCGATAGGTAGGCGGCCACCTCCCGCTCGAACTCGGCCACCGGGAAGACCCATTCCTGGCCGGTGATCGCCTCGAAGACGATATCGTGTTGGAAGACCAGGACCACGTCGCCGGTGGCGACGAGAACCAGTTCGCCGAGTGGGCGTCCAACCTGTGGAAAGAGGTTCTGAAGTGCGCGGACGCTCTGGCGGATCTTCTGCACCGAGACGCCGGCGTCGATCAGTCGCTTGGTCGCCTTCAGAGCGACAAGGTCGTCAAAGCTGTATCGATGATGTCCGCCTGGCGTGCGGCCGGAAGGCACGATCAACCCAGTCTTGGCCCAATACTGAAGCTGCCGTCTAGAAAGGTCGAGCAGTTTGACGACGTCACGCGTCTTGAAATGCTCGCCTTCGGCAGAATCGAGGGTGTGGTCGAAGGTGTGATCGTCTGATTTCAAGCGCGGGTCCAATCGTTTCTCCGAGTCCTCGTTTGTCGCTCGATCCGGCGTATGCCCGATCGCAGCCTGCCTTGGATTGCGCAACGGGGTCATTTCGACAAGTAAATGAGGGACC
>JAQBEG010000788.1:0-4371 GCA_032123985.1 Deltaproteobacteria bacterium | reverse complement strand
CGGCCGGCGCCGACGTGACCCTCCTGACCTACGGATCGGGAAGGAAATTCTCCAGTAGGGAGCTCGGCGGGCGCGATCGAAAGTCGCGGGACCACTGGCGGGCGCTCGACGGCTTCGATCATCGTCGCTCGCCGGAGTGGGCTTCGCCTGACTCACTCCGATCGGGGCCGAGCTGGGCAAAACCGCTAGCTGACATCGGATTGGCCATGACGCTTCGTGACGCAATCGCGTCATGCAAGTCCAATGACGCATTTGACGCAATATTGACGCACAATGCAGAAGCCACTCTCGTGGCACTGCACGCGCTTCCGCGTCGTCGGCCACCGATTATCTACTGCGTTCACACGATCCTGGGCAAAGAGCTGTCTACATACCTCAAGGGGCCGAAAACCAAGGGAATTATTCGATCTTCGGCCGCTTTTGGATCTACCGGTCCGATCTCTCGGGGCCTCGATCGAGCAGGCGATGAGATCGATCGATGGATTGCCAGGCGAGTCGATGGCTGGCTTGCTTTGACGCAGTCTTCCAGTCGCGTCATGCGTCAATTTTCCAATCGGCCCGGCGCACTCGTGCCTCCTCCCGTTCCCGATCCGCAAGGTGCCCATGGGCCACTGTACGCGGGTGAGGTGGCCAGGCGGTATGCCGTCGAGCCGGGGCGCTTCTTTCTTTATTCTGGAAATCTCGATGCGTACCAGGAGCTCGACATCCTGGTTTCGACGGCAGCCGAGCTTGCCGTCCGAACGGCCTCGCCCCCGGCCCTGGTCGTCGCGAGCCATGGCCGCAGCAGCGACGACCAGACCAACCGACAGCTGGAGTGGATCGAGTCGACGCCCGGCATCGAATTCCGCACGGTCGAATCCGCCTGGGAGATGCAGGCTCTGCTCGCGTGCGCTCGAGCCAGCCTCGTGATGCGTCGCATGGAGGGCGGATTTCCAATCAAGCTCGCGAACAGCCTGGCGGTGGGCACGCCGGCGATCGCTTTTCACGCGCGAGAATGGGGTCTCGAGCACGAACGGAATAGCCTGATCTGCTCGCCGGATAGGCCCGTCGCCAGCCTGGCCGACGCAATCGAACGCCTCGCCAAAGACGATGTCCTCGCGAAGCGGCTCGCGACCGGCGCGCGGGCTGTATATCTCGAGCGCCATCTGCCGGAAAAAGCCGCGTCCGAGACGCTGGCTCTGATCGAGCAGATCAAAACCATCGGGAGGCGCTGATTCGGGTCGCGATCGGCCGATCGGCCCTCAAGGCCCCACTAAAACCCAGGTACTAAACCAGGTACTAAACACGTGCCTTTCTGGGCGAGGCCCCTAAACTGCTTTTCGCTCGGTCCCCGAAATTCGGGAACCGGGCTTTCGGTGTTCTTCGTCCGCCCCGTTTTGCGGTCGTAACGACGCACTAGAGGGATCGACCGGGGATGAGTTCCGAAGCCAAAACCGATTCCGCTACGCGGACGATGCCGAATGATCCGAAGCGGCGTCGTCCGACCCGACGCGGCGATACACCCTTCGATCGCTTCATCCGCGAGGAGCGAGACAGTGGGCAGCTCAGCCGGCTGACAGGATTGCGGGGCGCCGCCAATCGGGTCGCTGCGAGCCATCTCATTCGCGCGCATGGGGACGGGGCCATCCTCTATGTGACAGCGCATTCACGCGCGGCCGATGCAGCGGCTCTGGCGTTGCGCAGCATGCTCGGAGAACGCGACGACACAACGCGAATTCGAGCGTTTCCGCGCCACGATACGTTGCCCTTCGATCGCTTCTCGCCCCAGCCCTTTCTCGTCAGTCAACGGATGGAGGTCCTTCACCGCCTGGATCAGAATTTGCTCGGTTCCGACGAGGCCGCCCCGATCATCATCGCCCCACGCTCGGCCCTCGCGCGACGCGTCCCGTCTCGACAGCAACTCCGCGATTCGACCGAGCGCATCTCGGTCGCGGAGTCGATCGACCGCGACGTGCTCATCGCCCGACTGGTGGGCCTCGGCTATCAGCGAATGGCGCTCGTCGAAGAGCCCGGTGAAGTCGCCGTGCGAGGCGACATCGTCGACGTCTTTCCGCCGCAGCTCAGCAAACCCCTGCGCATCGAACTCTGGGGCGATGAGGTCGATTCGATTCGCAGCTTCGACCCCGCAAGCCAGCGCTCCCAAGCCAAATCCTCGACCGCGCTCCTTCCTCCACCTCGCGAGCTGCTCTTCGATCGCGAGGGCATCATCGAACGCTCGGAAGAAATTCGCGCGCGCGCCGCAGAACAAGGCATCCCCACCGCGGACATCGACAGTTTGATCGGCTCGCTGCTTCGCGGGCACTTGCCGGCAGGAGCCGAGTCCCTGGCGCCACTTATTCAACCCGCTCAGGAAAGCTTCTTCGACTACCTGCCGGACAATATTCTCGTACTCGTCGAGGAGCCGGAAGAGGGCGCCGCCCGACTCGAGAAGATATTTGGTGAGATCGCTTCGAACTTCCAGGCCGCCGCCGGCGAACGCCTAACAGTTCCGATCGAATCGTTGTTGCTCTCCACGGAGGAAATCTCGAATGCGCTCGACGGGTGCGGAGCCATTCGAATCGAGCGACTCGACATTGAGCTCGGCACGGACGAGACCGGTCGGCATCGGCTGCAAACCCAGACTCACGACGAGCTTCGACGAGAGCTCGCCACCAGCCGCAGTCTCGAACACGCATTGGCGCCGCTGGTCGATCGGTGCCGCCAATGGTTGGCGGATCGCTGGCGCGTGATCATCGCATGCAGTTCGCTCTCTAGCGCGGAGCGCATTCGATCCTTGCTCGAGGAATACGATCTCGAAGGACAGGTCGCAACCGACCCCCGACCCATCTGGCATTGGTCGCTGCCCGGCCGTCTCGAATTCCGTGTCGTCGATCTCAGCGAGGGATTTGTCTGGCCGGAGCAAGCGCTCGCCGTTGTCACGGACGAAGAGGTTTTCGGTGTCCGAGAACGTCGACGAACTCGCGCCGGCTGGCGGGAAGGTCAAACACTCGACGGCATCGCACAGCTCGCTCCCGGCGATTTCCTCGTACACGCAGATCATGGCATCGGAATCTACCGCGGCTTGATGGAACTCAAGGCCGGCGGTACGTCGAGCGAATTGCTGGCCATCGAATATCTCGGCGCCGACAAGCTCTTTCTTCCTGTCGATCGCCTGAGCCGTGTACAGCGATATGGCGCGTCCGACGGTGTCAAACCGCGGATCGACAAATTGGGCGGCGAAACCTGGGAGAAGACGAAGGGCAAGGTCAAGGCGAGTCTTCGCAACATGGCCGGCGAGCTGCTCTCGCTCCATGCGGCGCGCGAACTCGCGCCGGGCTTCAGTTTCTCCGTACGCGATACACCGCTCACGGAGTTCGAGGCGGGATTCGCATTCGAAGAAACGCCGGACCAGATGGCGGCGATCGACGATGTTCTCGCCGACATGCATCTTTCCAAGCCGATGGATCGACTTGTCTGCGGCGACGTCGGCTACGGAAAAACCGAAGTCGCGATTCGCGCTGCACTCCGCGCTGCGCTCGACGGGAAACAGGTCGTCATCCTGACGCCCACTACGGTCCTCTGTCAGCAGCATTTCGAGAATTTCCAGGAGCGCTTCAAGGACCAACCGGTCCGGGTCGAGATGCTGTCCCGCTTTTGTTCGCCAAAGGAGTCCCGCGCAACCCTCGAAGGACTCGCGACAGGTCGAGTCGACATCGTCATTGCGACCCATCGAATCCTGCAAAAGAACGTGCAGTGGAAAGATCTCGGCCTCCTCGTCGTAGACGAGGAGCAACGCTTCGGCGTGGGCCACAAAGAACGCATCAAGAAGCTCAAGAAGACCGTCGACGTACTCACGCTGACCGCAACGCCGATACCGCGAACACTACAGATGGCATTCACCGGGATTCGAGATCTCTCGGTGATCGAAACACCGCCGGTCGATCGACTCGCGATCCGAACTCAAGTCTGCCGCTTCGACGAAGGCCTGATCCGTGAAGCGATTCTTCGCGAGATTCGCCGCGGAGGCCAGGTCTTCTTCCTGCATAACCGGGTCCGAACGATCGATGCGATGCAGGAAATGGTCAATCGAATCGTGCCCGAAGTTCGCATCATGGTGGCGCACGGCCAGATGAAAGAACACCAGCTCGAAGATCGAATCCACGGCTTCCTTCGCAAGGAAGCGGACGTGCTCCTTTGTACGACGATCATCGAAAGCGGCATCGACATGCCCAACGTCAACACGATCATCGTGAATCGAGCAGACGCGCTCGGCCTGGCGCAGCTTTACCAACTTCGCGGCCGCGTCGGCCGGAGCTCTCGGCGCGCCTACGCCTATCTGCTTGTCCCAACGGATCTCGGTTCGCTCTCGGGCGATGCCCAGAAGCGACTCGA
>JAQBEG010000787.1:0-6156 GCA_032123985.1 Deltaproteobacteria bacterium | reverse complement strand
GGCGCAAGAATTGCTCTCGATCTGGGGAGACTACGAGGGGCGACTCGTGCCAGAAGTCATCAGGTCGCCGAAAATCGATGAAGCGTTACGGGACGCGGCCAATAGTGACGGGATCGTCGTTCGCGAGGTCGAAGTTCAGGCCGAGAAAAGACGCGTATTGCTAATGCATGCATCGGGCTTCCCCGAAGCGAATCCCCGTACCGGAACCGTCGCCGTGTTTCATGACGTTTCAGAGCTGCGGCGGGTCGATCAGGTGCGTCGCGACTTCATTGCCAATGCCTCTCACGAGCTGCGTACACCGCTGACCTCGATCCAGGGCTTCGCCGATATCCTCGCGAGTTCGGAAGTCAATCGCGAGGAGCGAGCGCAATACCTCGACGTGATCGTGCGAAATGCGCAGCGGATGTCGAGCCTGATCGATGACCTACTGATCCTCTCTCGGATCGAGAGTGGTTCATCCGAGCTCGAACGAGCGGATCTAGATATTCGGCGTGTCGTCGAGACGGTCCTCGCCGACTTCGCACCGCGATTCAAGGAAGCATCGATCGAGGTGAATCTTCACGGCGGTCCCATTCCCCACTGCCGAGCCGACCGTGACGCTGTCGAGCAGATCCTTTCCAACCTTCTCAGCAACGCCGCGCGCTACTCGAATCCCGGATCCAGGGTCGATGTCTACCTGGAAGAGAAAAATGGCCGGGTCGAGATCCGAGTCGAAGATACGGGCATCGGGATTCCCGCCGAGGACCTGGCGCGCATCTTCGAGCGATTCTATCGCGTCGATGCCTCGCGCTCGCGGGCCCTCGGGAGCACCGGCCTCGGTTTGTCGATCGTCAAACATCTGGTGCGCGCTTTGGATGGCGAGCTGCATGTCGATAGCGTGCCAGGCGAAGGTTCCAGATTCACCATCGCGCTTCCGGTTGCCTGAGTTCGCTGTCCCAAGACGATCTTGTTCCAGCGGCGCCCTGTCGAGCCGTGCCCGCGAGGGTCACTGAACGCGATCCCGGCAGTAGTTGTCTGTTCTCATTATTCATCCGCCGGTCTTCGATTCGCCGAATCGCGTCAGTGGCTGCAACAGTCACGCTGCTTATCGCCACGCATAGCGACGGTGAAGGCCACCGACTCGGGGTAATCCAGTGATTTCGGCGTCTGGTGACGGCTGATTCTCCGTCGGTCGGCCCATCGGCGAATCCCGAAGCTGAGAGTGAACGCGGTCAGCATTGTAATAGTCGACATAGATCTTCCGAGTCACGGAATTGCATTCGATTCGTGGTCGGGCATCCTTCAGCCTGTCGAAGACGAACTTGGGTTCAAACGGATCCCGCGAGATATGCCAAACATCGGGATCAACGTTGGCCCGATGCTCGCTGCGCTCGCGGTCCTGGCGGGCGTGATCAAGGCGCGAGAAACCGGCGTCGGATGCGAGCTGGAGGTCGCCCAGTCCGACGCATCGGCCTACCTCGACTGGTACAGGATCGAAACCGAGCGGGCCTATTTCGGACCCGAGGACGCTGTAACGGGCAACGTGGCCGATGACTTCGAACGCCGCCCGGCCGGACTCGCGGGCATGTGGGTGGGAGTACGTTACCAGGCTTACGAGGCCAAGGATGGTCATGTTCTGCTGATGGCGTCGGAGTGGAAATTCTGGCGAAATTTCTGCGGGGGCGTTGGACGAATGGATCTCTTCGAGAAATGGCCAGGCGCGAAGTACGCAGATCACGCGAGCCGCAATCTCGAACTACAACTCGAGCTGCGTGAGATTTTCAAGGCCCGCACCGTGCCGGAATGGATGATCTTCGCGAGCGACTATGACACGACGATCGCTCCATTCAACTCGCCCGCGTCGATTGCAGACGATCCGCATTTCAAGGCTCGTATGGGGTTTCTGCCAACTGACCTCGAAGCCTTCGTACACTTCGAGAAGGAAGTGTCCGCCGTCCTTGCCCGCTTTCTAGACGGCGAGATCTGCTTCTACGCGGTGGCCGAGAACGATCATCGACGACATGTACTTCATACGAGCCACGTGCCGGCCGAAGTGTCGCCAGCGCTGGTCGAGCGAGCCGAGCGAATCAGCGCGAAGATCGCGACCGAACTCGGGCATGTCGGCATGATGGCCGTCGAACTATTTCTGACTCGGGATGGCGATCTCTTGGTGAACGAAATTGCACCGCGCACACACAACAGTGGCCACTACACCTTCGGCGCCTGTGTGACCTCGAAGTTCGAGCAGCACGTGCGCGTCGTTTGTGGTCTAGTGCCGGGTGACGCCACGCAACTCCGACCCGCCGTGATGCTGAACCTGCTAGGTGATCTGTGGTCCGAAGGGCCACCGGATTGGAATATCGTGCTATCTGATGCTACCGCGTGGTTGCACCTGTACGGCAAGAGCCGTGCCTCCGCCGGACGCAAGATGGGACATGTGCTGGTGTTGGATGACACGCTCGAATTGGCCCGTGTGACAGCGGATCGAATCACGCGCGAACTCGAGGAGAGAGCGCTCGCCCGCTCTCGCCCGATAGAATTCGCAGCGCTTGCGTCCGAGTGAGGGAGATTTGCGTCATGCGCTCAGACATGTTCCGTCGCGGGACTTCGCTCCCGTTGGCTCTCACGATCCTGCTTTCGACGCTCTGTGCAGCCGCCGAACCGAACGAGCATGCCCACGAACACGAACACGACGATCATTGGGATACCGAGACGATCGTCGTCACAGCCTCCCCCCTCGAGCACGACCGCGACGAAATCGCCATCCCGATCGATACCGTCGACCGCGGCGAGCTGATCGAGCATCTCGGCGGCACCCTCGGCGATTCGCTGTCGCATATCCCGGGCATCGCCAGCACCGGCTTTTCTACGGGCGCGAGCCGCCCGGTGATTCGCGGCCAGGATGCCTACCGCACCGAAGTCCTCGAGGACGGCCTGGGCATGGGGGACGTCTCGAAGGAGAGTCCGGATCACGCGGTTCCGATCAACCCGCTGGTCGCGCAGCGCGTCGAAATCGTCCGAGGCCCGGCGACCCTTCGCTACGGCGGCGGCGCCTCCGCAGGCGTCGTGAATGTCATCACGAATCGTGTTCCGGATCGATTGCCAGAGGACGAAATCGCGGGCGACGTCTTCGGTGGCATCGGCACAGTGGCGAACGAACGGGATCTCGCGGTCGGCCTCGACGGCCGCCACGGGCTCTTCGCCCTGCACGCGGACGGTCTGCTACGCCGCTCGAACGACTACCAGATCCCGAACGACGACAGACCCCATCAGCAGAACGGTACCCAGACCCAGGCGTACTCGGGCTCGATCGGTGGCGCCTACATCGAAGACGAACGCGGGCGCCTGGGCTTTGCCTACACACGCGTCGAGAACAAATACGGCATTCCCGAGGTCGGCGAGAGCGTCGAGATCGACATGACCGCCAACCGGTTTCGCTTCGAGGGCGATCTCCACGAACCCATCTCGGGAATCCGGGAATTCCGCGTGCGCGGCGTCTACACGGATTACGAGCATGACGAGGCGGTCGATGGCGACGTCGGCCAGACTTATCGAAACGACGAGTTCGAGGGCCGGATCGAAGTGCTCCATGTGCCCGTGCTGGGCTTGATCGGGGCCGTCGGACTGCATGGCCGCACGCGGGAATTCGAGGCCAAGGGAGAGGCCGCCGAGTTCCTGGCCCCAACCGACACCGAGATGGTCGCGCTCTACGCCTTCGAGGAGCTCGAGCTCACAGATGGCCTCTCCGGCGAATTCGGCCTGCGCATCGAACACACGCATGTCGACGGGACGGACATCACCGACCAGAGTCGCGATCGCGACTTCTTCCCGCTGAGCGGCTCCGTGGGTCTCGTCTCCTCTCCTACGGACGGGCTGACCATTGGAGCGGTCGGGTCGATCAGCCAACGCGCGCCCAGCCAAGTCGAGCTGCTCGCGCGGGGCGCACACGAGGCGACTAGCACCTTCGAGATCGGCGACCCCAAGCTCGACGAGGAAACCGCCTTCACCGCAGAGCTGCGGATGGAGTTCAAAGGGGCTCGCGGCCGGCTCGCCTGGGCGGGCTTCGCGACTCGATACGAGGACTACATCTTCGGCCAGCTCACGGGACAATTCGTTGACGCGGGCGGCAATCCAATCGCTCCGACCGACCCCGATGCCCTTGACCAGGTCCTGTACCAGGAGCGCGACGCGCTCTTCTACGGCACCGAGATCTCGGGCGAGTTCGACGTCCACGAGTTCGATGCCGGCAGCGTCGGCCTTGATGGCCAATTCGACTTCGTTCGGGCGCGATTCACGAACGGTTCGCATCGGGACCTGCCGCGCATCACGCCGATCCGCTGGGGCGGCGGGCTGTCATGGACCTCGGAAGACATCTCCGCCCGCGTGGGGTTCCTTCGAACGGAGGCCCAGAACGACAACGGCCTCTTCGAGAGCCGGACCAAGGGGTTTACCTATCTCAACGCCTCCCTGACCTATCGGATCGCTTTCTTCGATGGAGGGGTCCCCCTCGAGTTGACCGCCGTCGGCCGAAATCTGAGCGATGTGCGAGGTCGCAACCACCTGGCCTTCAACAGCGACGACGTGATCCTGCCTGGCCGGAACTTCCGCTTCGGAATCCGGGCGAGCTTCTAGGCGGCGTAGCGGTCGGCTGGGTTTTTGCACGCTACCGGGAGTGGCGACGATCAACGCGATCGATCGATGCCTCGTCTTCTCACTCGAAGAATGGCGATTCCGAGTCTTTTTTGCCCCGGATGCAGGAAAAGTTCGTGACGCTTAGGTGCCAGCTTTTTCGCATTGAGTCGCGATTTTCCCATTTCCGTAACCGAATCGTCACAATCGTGCAGCTAGAATCGGCGCGCCTAAAGAATCCGGCACGATCGTTCAACCACGTCGGACAAACAAGGGAGGAGTCCCGTGATCCAGAATCGAATCATGCGCGTCGCCACGCTCTTCGCGTCGCTCACGCTCGTAGCTACCTCGGCACAGGCTGTCGAAGAGCAGTCTCTTGGGGAGTTGTTGGTGGAGAAGGGATACATCAGCGCCGACGAGCTCGAGTCCGTCGAACAGGAGGCTCGCGAGGGACAACCCCCCGTCGCGACTGCACCGACGGCCGAGCCGGAGGAAGCGAAGAAGGAGTCAGGCGTGACGATCCGCGCCGACAAGAAGGGGCTCGCCATCGAATCCGCCGACGGGGACTTCGTCTTCGCCTTCGGGGGTCGACTCCAGGCCGACGCGGCCGTCTTCATCGACGATGAAACTTCCCTCGGCGACGGCATGGAGATGCGCCGTGCGCGTATCAAGTCCTACGGCACAGTTTGGCGCGACTGGAACTACAAGCTCGAGGTCAACTTCGACACCAACTCGGAGGTGTCGCTCACCGACGCATGGCTTCGGTACTCCGGCTTCAAACCCTTCACGATCACGGTCGGTCACCAGAAAGTTCCGTTCGGCCAGCAGTCGATGACGAGCTCCAACTGGCAGGTGTTCCAGGAACGTGCGATGTCAGATGCCTTCATCGACAATGACGAGGAGGGTCGCCGTCGAATGGGCGTTGTGCTCGGATCGTACGGTCAGCATTGGAATGCTAACGGAGGATTCTTCGGGGGGGGCATCGATGGCGGTAAGGGCAAGCAGAACAGCGACTGGGGCACGGCAGGGCGGGTCGTCTGGGCGCCGATCGCCGAGAAGACGAAGGTCCTCACCTTCGGCCAATCGACAAACTACCGGAAGTTCGAAAGTGATAGCGATCTTCAATACCGGAGCCGTCCCGAGGCGAACCTGGCTGGCGCGAGGCTGGTCGACACAGGCACCCTGGCTGATGCGAAGGACACGCTGGAGTGGAACTTCGAAACCTCGTTGGTCTGCGGGCGCTTCCATGCCCAGGCTGAGTACACCGGCACCGAAGTCACGATGCATGGCATGAAAGATCTCAGCTTCGGCGGGTGGTACGTTCAGTCGGGCGTCTTCCTCACTGGAGAATCCCGTAACTACGATGTCAAGAGCGGTCAGTACAAGGGGATCACGCCACTCAACGCGTATGGGGCGTGGGAGCTGGCGGCGCGCTTCAGCAGCATTGATCTCGGGGATCGCGACGTGAGGGGCGGTCAGGAGAACGACGTCACCGTCGCCGTCAACTGGTGGGTAAACACGAACATCCTCGTGCGCTTCAACTACGTC
>JAQBEG010000786.1:0-4175 GCA_032123985.1 Deltaproteobacteria bacterium | reverse complement strand
CGATTGTCCGAAGCTCTTGAGATTCATGTCGTCTCTCCCTTTTTTCGCCAAGGTCCATCGTTTGCTCGAAATCGTCATTGACTCCTGTCGAATTGAATCGGAGGTTCAGCTTGCGCGCCAGCCCGCTCCTGCGCGGTCGGGGTTTCTTCGATTGCACTCTCCACGCTGGGATCCCCTGTTTCCTCGTTGCAATCTGCTGCATTCTATGGTTTCACGCAGATGCCGAAGGCTCTTCTTGCGTCGATCGTTTAGAATCGAGCATGGCGTCGCGCGGAGGTGATCGTGATTTTTCGGCAGCTCTTCGATCCGGAGTCCTCGACTTATAGCTATCTGCTGGCAGATGAGTCGTCGCGCGAAGCGGTCTTGATCGATTCCGTGCTGGACCAGTTCGATCGCGATGTCACGTTGCTTCGCGAGCTCGAACTCGACCTTCTCTATGCGCTGGAGACTCACGTGCATGCAGACCACGTCACGGCCTCCGGTCGATTGCGCGAGACATTGGGCTGCAAAGTAGGGGTTGGCTCACGTTCGGGCGTTGCCAACGCAGATCTGCTCTTGCAGGACGGCGAAACCGTTCGCTTCGGTGAAACGATCCTGGACGTGATGTCGACTCCCGGACACACTAACGGTTGTGTGACCTACGTGTACCGAGAAGCCGGCTTGGCATTCACGGGAGACGCGCTGCTGATTCGGGGCTGTGGGCGGACGGATTTTCAACAGGGGGATGCCGGCGCGCTGTTTTCCTCGGTGCGCGGCAGGCTCTTCATTTTGCCCGACGAGACGCGGATCTATCCGGGGCACGACTATCGCGGACGCATGATGTCGACTGTGGCTGAGGAAAAACGCTTCAATCATCGACTCGGGCTCGACAAGAGTGCGAACGAGTTTGTCGAGATCATGGATGGCCTGGATCTCGCGTACCCGAAGCAGATGGACGTTGCCGTTCCGGCCAACCTGGCGAGCGGCATCGGGATTGCTCCGTCAAGCACAGAACGCTCGCCGGTCGCAGTGTTGGGGTCGGTGGCGAGCGTCATAGAGAAGCGCGGCCGCCAGGATGCTGAGATCTGGATGGGACTCGGAATTTGATGGAAGAGAGCGGGGGTCGAGGTGCAGATCAGGGTCGCCGGCGTGCTCGCGCGAGCTAGGATAAAGAGGTTGTCGACGATACACGTCGTCGAGTACTGCGGCGCCCGAGGAAATGACCAGGGATTGGATCTGGGCCGCACCGGAAGCCATGGAGAAAACATGATCATGCATCGATTGACCGAAATAGTTCGATTGCACACTGCCTGCGTCGCGAAGCTCGCTGTGATTGGCGCCTTTGCAGCGCTCATGTTCTCGCTGGAGCCCCCGTCGACGGCGATGGCAGATGAGACCTGCATGTCACCCTACATGGCCAAGATCGTGGGCCAGGAAGATTTTCTCTACGTGTGGACGCTCGGCGTCGAGGGGGTAGGGGACGCGCAGGACAAGCTGGTCACCGTAGACGTCAACCCAAAGTCGAAGTCCTTCGGAAAGGTAGTCAACAGCCTTTCTGTCGGCGGTCGAAACGAGGCGCACCACTCGGGGCTTACGGACGATAGGCTCTACCTCTGGGCAGGCGGACTCGATACCAACAAGATATTCATCTTCGATGTCCACAGTGATCCGGCCAAACCCACTCTTCACAAGACGATCAACAATTTCGTGAGCAGCAGCGGCGGCGTGGTCGGCCCTCATACTCATTATGCGTTGCCCGGACGCATGCTGATCAGCGGTCTTTCGAACAACAAGGATCACGGCGGTCGGACTGCGATGGTCGAGTACACGAATGACGGGAAGTACGTGGCGACTCATTGGATGCCCACCGACAGCGATCTGAACGGCGCCGTGAAAACAGGCAAGGTGGCTGACGGTTACGGCTATGACGTACGCGTTCTGCCGCGCCGCAATGTGATGGCGACGTCATCGTTCACGGGCTGGAACAACTACATGATGGATTTCGGAAAGATGCTGGGCGACGCCGAAGCGATGAAGCATTTCGGGAACACCGTCGTCGTCTGGAATCTCCATTCGCGAAAGCCGAAGAAGATCTTTGACGTACCGGGTGCGCCGCTCGAAATCCGCTGCGCGTGGGGTGCGAGCCACGACTATTGCTTCACGACGACAGCGCTGACTTCGAAGATCTGGTTGATTTTCGAGGACGAGGCCGGCGAATGGCAGGCAGAAGAAGTGGCAGATATCGGCGATCCGTCGAAGGTTCCGCTTCCCGTCGATATCTCGATTTCGGCGGACGACGGGCTGCTCTGGGTCAATACATTCATGGACGGTACGACGCGACTCTTCGATATCAGCGATCCGCACAAGCCCGTGCTTCGAATGGAGGAGGTGATCGGCCAGCAGTTGAATATGGTTTCCCAGAGTTGGGATGGTCAGCGGGTGTATTTCACTTCCTCCCTGTTGGCCAACTGGGACAAGAAGGGTGATGCGGACGAGCAGTTCCTGAAGCTCTACAGCTGGGACGGCAAGAAACTGGATCCTGTCTTCAGTATCGACTTCAAAAAGGAGAAGCTGGGGCGACCTCATCAGATGCGCTTCGGGGCTTATGCGCTCTACGGGATGAAGCCGACGACTTCGACTGATTCCAAGGTCGCCGTTCTCGACTAGGATCGGCGAGCTCGGATTCTGCAGATGATCGAAGGAGCGTCCATGGGCGTCGGACGAGAGTGCGTGGCCGTCATGCTACTCAGTCTGAGTTTTGTCGTGGTTGCGTGCGACCGCGAGGGCGCAGACCACGCGAGCGAGACGATCGACGATATTCCGCTCGCTCCAGGTTATGGACCACTCGGGTTCGAAGCGCCCGAGCCGGGCTCCTATCGGCTCCCGCCTCTGGGTGATGCGGCCGATGGCCGAGTTGTGTCGAGCGATGGCTCGCCGGTCACTCTCCACGAAATATTCGATGACAAGGTTGTCATCATGAGCCTCATGTATGCCAGCTGTAGTGATGTGAATGGCTGTCCACTCGCGACCGCCGTCCTGCACCAGATCGCGAGCCGGATGGAGAAAGAGCCGGAACTCGCCGACGGGCTGCGTCTGCTCAGTCTGAGTTTTGATCCAATCCGAGACACGCCCGCTGTCATGCGCCAACACGCTTCGCATCACGTCGGGCACGGTGTCGATTGGCAGTTTCTGACGACGGCATCGGAAACAGAGCTTCGGCCGATTCTGGCCAACTACGGACAGTCTCTGGTTCCGGAGATCGACGAAGAGGGCAACGAGGTAGGCGACATTTCGCATGTTCTGCGGGTCTTCCTGATCGATTCGGCGGGAAGTATTCGAAATATCTACAGCGTTTCCTATCTGCACGCGGACACGCTGATCGCGGACGTCAAGACATTGCTGATGGAATCCTCGGAGTCCGAGGCTGTCGGCTTATCCGAAGAAACCGAGGCTCGCGCGCCCCGCCGTGCGGGCGACTTCAAAGAAGGTTACGAAAGCGCGGACTACGCAACGCGGTCGCTCGGATTGGAATCGCGCGGAGGCGAATCTGCGGATCTCGTCGGACGCGCGATGCAAGGTCAGCTCGGTTTGCCGAAACTGCCTGTTCCGCCGGACAATCCTCTAACCGCCGAGAAAGTCGGACTCGGGCGAAAGCTCTTCTATGACCGGCGGCTATCGCTGAACGCGACTCTCTCTTGTGCGATGTGTCACGTGCCGGAGCAGGGTTTCGCCAGTAACGAGTTGGCGACTGCCGTCGGAATCGAGGGACGCACTGTTCGGCGAAACGCCCCGACGATTTTGAATGTTGGCTATTCGGCGCGACTCTTTCACGATGCTCGCGAGAACCGACTCGAACATCAGGTCTGGGGACCGTTGCTGGCGCGCAACGAGATGGGAAATCCTTCAATCGGCTCAGTGATCGAGAAAATCAGAGGGATCGACGACTACGAAACACTTTTCGAGACTGCCTTTCCGGGGAGAGGCCTTGCGATCGAGACCGTCGGCATGGCGATCGCGAGCTATGAGCGGACGCTCCTGTCTGGCGACTCTGCCTTCGATCGGTGGTATTTTGGCAAGGACGAGAAGGCTCTGAGTGAGGTGGCCATCGACGGATTTCGTCTCTTCATGGGCAAGGCTGGCTGCGTTGGATGCCATTTGATGAACTCCAGCTCCGCGCTCTTCACGGATGACCAGCT